>CAUJFM010000017.1 GCA_963169595.1 Bacteroidota bacterium
CAGCCTGCCATTGACCGTCACCTTGGTGAACACCGGCATCGGAGACGATCTCCTTTCACCGGCCAGCACCGTGCGCATGGTAGACGGTCAATTGGAGGTGACCGCCGGAACCGGTGGAACGCTACAGCTGTTCGACCCCGCTGGGAAGCGCCTGCTTTCCACCATGGTGACCGGTGGACCGCAACGAATATCCCTGCCTTCCGCCCACCAAGGCGTGCTGGTGTGGCAGCTGCGCACCCGCGATGGAGCCATCCGCACCGGGCGGCTCCATGTGCCGTGACCCGCGCGATGTACTTTCGCCGTCATGAGCGAGCGCACCGTCGTTCTGGACCATGTGCACGTGCAGCGGAAACTGCAGCGCATTGCCCACCAGTTGCATGAGGAGAACCATGCCGAGAAGGGCATCGTGCTCGTGGGCATCGCTCCGCGGGGAATGGCCCTGGCCCAGCGTCTGGCCAGCCTGCTCGGCCCCATCGCCGACCTGGAGGTGGAACTGGTGGAACTGAAGCTGGACAAGGACCGGCCCTTGGAAGCGGCCGTGAAACTGTCGGTCCCTTTGGATGGCCTGCGGGGCCGTACCGTGGTGCTGGTGGACGATGTGCTCATGAGCGGGAGGACGCTGATGCACGCGGCCGCCCACCTGGTCTCCGTTCCCTTGAAGCGCCTGCTCACGGTGGTGCTGGTGGACCGACGCCACCGCTCCTACCCCATCCGGGCCGATATCGTGGGACTGACGTTGAGCACCACCACCCAGGAGCACATCAGTGTGGAGCTGGGCCGCAAGGATGCGGTCTACCTGGACTGAGCCACCTGCAGGGCCCGCACGATGTGGTCGGCAACGACCGCAGGTGATGCGGCGGCCTGCACGATGATATCCGCCTGGGCATAGGTCCCCTCCCGCTGATCCAGCAGTTCACGGACGCGCGCATGCAGGGCATCACCCTTCAGGCCGAAGAGCAGCGGGCGGTCGCCACCGGCGCGCACGATGCGCGGCATCAGGTCGTCCAGCGGAACGTCCAGCCACACCGTGGTGGAACCTGCGCGCAACCGTTCCATGTTGTCGAAGCTCATCGGGGTGCCGCCGCCCGTGGAGATCACCACGGGGGGGCCTGAAAGCAGTTCACCCAGCACCTCCCGTTCGATCGAACGGAACGCCTCCTCGCCTTCCCGTTGGAAGAAAGGTGTCAACGGGCCGACCCGCTCCTCGATGACGCGGTCCAGATCGCGGAACGGGAGCCCAAGCTGGGGTGCGAGCAGCCGCCCCACGGTGCTCTTGCCGCTGCACATAAAGCCGATCAGGGCCACATGGCCGGGTGGAGGGAACGGGGCGGCTGTATCCATTGTGCGAATTTCGTTCGGACCGGGGCACGAAGATCACGACCTTCGCTGCGACCCGCTGCTGCCATGACCATCAAGCCCGTCACCGACGCACGCACCCTTCAGGATTGGATGCGGCTGCCCTGGACGATCTACCGCAATGATCCGAACTGGATCCCCCACCTGAAACAGGATGTCGAGAAGGTCTTCGATCCGGCCAGGAACAAGCTTCTGAAGGAGGGCGCTGTGCAGCGCTGGGTGCTTTATGATGCGGGCGAACAGCCCATTGGTAGGATCGCCGCCTTCGTCAACCCCAAGACGGCCTACACGGAAAAGCAACCGACCGGCGGCTGCGGGTTCTTCGAGTGCATCAACGACCAGCGTGCGGCGGACCTGCTCTTCGATGCGGCCCGCGACTGGCTGATGGCGAAGGGCATGCAGGCCATGGACGGCCCCATCAACCTGGGCGATCGCAACATGTTCTGGGGTCTCCTCATCGAGAACTTCGTGGATCCCCCGCTCTACGGCACCAACTACAACCCGGCCTACTACAAGGACCTGTTCGAGCGGTACGGATTCCAGATCTGGTTCAACCAGCTCTTCTTCAAGCGCTCCGCGCGGATACCGGTCCAACCCATTTTCCACCGCAAGTATGACTCGTTGATCCGCGACCCGGACATCCTGATCCACGATGCACGCGGCCGCACGGTGGAGCAGATCGCCCATGACTTCTGCACCGTGTACAACGATGCGTGGGTGGACCACGAGAACCACCGGCCGATGGAGATGGCCACGGCCCTCAAGGTGGTGAAGGCCATGAAGCCGGTGATGGACCGGCGGCTGGTCATCTTCGTGCGGCACAAGGACAGGCCCATTGCCATGTACATCAGCCTGCCCGAGCTGAACGAGATCTTCCGTCACGTGAACGGCGATCTGAACTGGCTGGGCAAGCTGAAGTTCCTCTGGCACAAGTGGCGCGGTACGGTGAAGAACATGACGGGCATCGTCTTCGGCGTGGCCAAGGCCTTCCAAGGCAAGGGCATTGAAGGGGCCATGATCGTGTATGCGGAGAAGAACATCGTGAACAAGGGGCTTTACGAGGACACGGTCCTCACTTGGATCGGCGACTTCAACCCGCGGATGATCCGGGTGTGCCAGAACCTCGACGCCGTGAATTACCGGACCCTCGCCACCTATCGCTACCTCTTCGATCGCAGCCTTCCGTTCGAGCGTCACCCGATCATCGAAAAGAAGTGATCCATTCCTTGTTTGCGGATCACGATGAGATCGTTACTTTTGCGCTCCCGTTGAACGACGGTCACACGTCGGTCAGTGGTTGGAAGATCCTGTAGCTCAGTCGGTAGAGCACAACACTTTTAATGTTGGGGTCCTGGGTTCGAGCCCCAGCGGGATCACGAAAGCCTCTCGGAAACGAGAGGCTTTTTCATTTTCAGGAAGTCCCACAACGACGACCGCTGGGGCGATGAGCTCTGGTTGAACGGGTCGGGGTGCCAAAAGGAGGCTCAGGGTGATCTCCTCAAGAGTTCCTGCTGCTCCTAACAAAGGTTGACGACCCTGCCAGACCAGAACGCCCGTGATCGGATGAACTTTGGAGTAGGAACATCGTCCACGGGCCGTGAAAAAGGGAACTCATCCTAAGCCAAAGGAGCAGTACGACCAAATGCTGACCCTTCGGGACGAGCATGCGTACCAGCTTCTGCTGATGCATGAAGAGTCCCGGGAAGCGTGGGGTGAGTTCCAGGAACTCCGAGAGGGAGGCGCTCCCGAGCATGCCCGCAAGCTGGCGGCCATCCGTACCGAGCTGTTACGACGCCACAAGAGCGTGGACCGTTCGCAGGATTGAACCAAGCCACCTATATTTGCCGCCCCTTACCCTCCGGTCCAGTACCGGAAGGCCGCCTGCCCAGGTGGTGAAATTGGTAGACACGCTACTTTGAGGGGGTAGTGGCCGAAAGGCTGTGCTGGTTCGAGTCCAGTCCTGGGCACTTGATGATCAAGCCCTGCCGCGAAGCGGTGGGGCTTTTTCGTTCGCGCCGAGCCGAGCTCGCTCGGGCAAGGAAGCGAATGAAAAAGCCCCCTGGACGCGAAGAGGCCACGGGCTCGATCCACTTCACGGCCAAACTTGGTCCGACCGTCCGCGGTCGATCCAGTCCTGGGCACTTGATCATCAAGCCCTGTCCACCAGCGCATCTTCCCTTCGAGAACAAAGCGGGCGCGGGTCCGTATGGATCAGATCCGTGAGGGGGCCCTGCATCTACCTTCGGCCACATGCAGTCCAACCTCTTCAGCGACCTCCTGATCATCGAGACCGCCGGCATCCTGGCGGGGCCCAGCGTGGGCCTGTTCTTCGCCGAGCTTGGAGCGCGTGTGGTGAAGCTCGAGAACGTGCGTACGGGTGGGGATGCCACCCGGCAGTGGAAGCTCCCGCAGGAAGACCCCGCCTCCCCCATCAGCGCCTACTTCTGCAGCGTGAACTGGGGCAAGGAGCACCGCCTCATCGACCTGAAGAGCGCGGCGGGCCAGGCCGAGATGGACGAGCTGCTGGCCAGGGCCGACGTGCTGATCACCAATCACCTGGCGGCCAACGCCACCGAGCTGGGCCTGGACCGGGCTCGCCTGCGCGCGTTGAACCCGCGCCTGGTGCATGGTCACATCAAGGGCTTCGCCGACCAGCCGGAGCGCCCGGCCTTCGATGTGGTGCTCCAGGCCGAGACCGGCTACATCAGCATGACCGGCACGGACAGCGACCACCTGGCCAAGCTGCCCATCGCCCTGATCGACGTGCTGGCAGCACACCAACTGAAGGAAGGCCTCCTGATCGCGCTGTTGCAGCGGGAACGGAACGGCAAAGGCGCCTACGTGGAGGTCTCCCTGGAGGAGGCCGCCCTCAGCGGGCTCATCAACCAGGCCAGCAACCACCTGATGACCGGGGCCGTGGCCCGTCCCATCGGCACCCTGCATCCGAACATCGCGCCCTATGGCGAGACCTTCCGTTGTGCGGATGGTGGGCGCATCATCCTGGCAGTGGGCACCGATGCCCAGTTCAAGGCATTGTGCCGCACTATCGGGCTGCCGCACCTGCCGGACGATCCACACTTCAGCAGCAATACCGAACGCGTGCGTCACCGCATCGCCCTGGCGCAGGAGCTTGCCGCGCCGATCGCGCTACAGGCCCGAAAGCCCCTGCTGGATGCATTGATCGCGGCGGGTGTGCCTGCCGGAGCCGTACTGGATATCGCGGAGGTGATGCGGACCCCAGCGGCACAGGCCATGGTGCTGGAGGATGATGTGGATGGCCGCCCCGGACGACGCATACGGGGGAACGCGTTCCGGTTGATGGAGCGCTGAGCGGATCAGGCTTTCTTCCGTTCGTGCTTGAGCGCGTCCTTCAGGATGGGCACGAGCCTGCGTGCCTCCTCCTCGGATAGCCCCTTGCCGAAGACGATCTTCTTACCGAGGTGCTCGAAGCCGAGGCGTTCACCGCCGATGACCCAGCCGCTCTGGTTCAACTGCCACTTCCAGCTGCGTTCATCCACGTTGAGGAGACCCAGTTTTTGGATGTTGTCCACGAAATAATTGTGGGCCTTGCCATAGCCGAACAGGCTGTCCTTCACGGTGAGCGTTCCTTCCTTGATGCGCCACAGCTCGAAGCCCTTCAAGCGCCACAGCACTGCCTTCCCCACCACCACGGCGAAGTAGGTCCAGAAGGCCAGGAAGGCCAGCAGGTACTGCCGAAGCGGATCGTCCGGCTGGAGCTGGAGCCGCGCGTAGATGATGTAGGCTCCGCACAGCAGCCAGGCGATGAACCAGGTGAGGAGGAGCGTCTCCCTGCCCTTGGACAACCGGGCGCTGATCACCACGCTGGTGCGGCCCTCCTTCCGGTCGATGCTGACGCGTTCGCTCAGGTACTCCATCATGCACGCACTTCGGCCACCACCTGTTCGTACAAGGCTTCATACCGTGGCAGCACATGGTGCAGGTCGAAGCGCCGCGCCTGTTCCAATGCTCCCTCCCGGTACCGCTGCAGCGTGGGCTCGTCCTTAAGGATCAGGTAGGCATTATCGGCCATGGCCTGCACATCGCCCACCGGGCTCAAGAGGCCGCTCACGCCATGGATGTTCACCTCCGGAAGGCCACCGGTGTCGGTGCTCACCACCGGGATGCCGCACGCCATGGCCTCCAGCGCGGCCAAACCGAAGCTTTCGCTCTCGCTGGTGAGCACGAACAGGTCACAGCTGGCCATCACCTCCTCCGGCCGGGTCATCTTCCCCAGGAAGTGGATCACGTTGCAGGTCTGGTGCTGCCTGCACATGGTCTCGATCCGCTGGCGTTCCGGGCCATCGCCGATCAGCAACAGCCTCACCGGAAGGCGTTCACGCAGTTCGCGGAACATCAGCACCACATCCTCCACCCGTTTCACCGCGCGGAAGTTGGACACGTGCACCAGCAGGCGCTCACCGTTGGGTGCGTAACGCGAGCGCACGGCGGGATCGTGCACATGGCGGTAAAGCTCCGTGCAGACGAAGTTGGGGATCACCACCACCTCACGTTTCAAGGGGAAGTGCTCGTAGGTATCGCGCTTCAGGCTCTCCGAAACGGCGGTGACCGCGTTGCTCCGCTCCATGCTGAAGGTGATCACCGGCTCGAAGCTGGGATCGCGGCCCACCAGCGTGATGTCCGTGCCGTGCAACGTGGTGATGAAGGGCACGAAGATGCCCTGGGCGGCCAGGATGCGCTGGGCCATCCACGCGGCACTGGCGTGGGGAATGGCATAGTGCACATGCATCAGGTCCAACCCCTCGAACTTGGCCACGTCCACCAGCTTGCTGGTCAACACCAGTTCATACGGCTGGTAATCGAACAGGGGGTAGTCGCTCACGCGCACCTCGTGGTAGTGCACGTTCGGGTGGTCGCGCAGCCGCACGGGGCGGTCGTAGGTGATGAAGTGCACGATGTGCCCCTTCTCGGCCAGGGCCATGCCCAGTTCGGTGGCCACCACCCCGCTGCCGCCGAAGGTGGGATAACAGACAATGCCTATGCGCATGGATGATGGACCGGGCACCGCCCGCCGGGGACAAAGGTACCGGCTCAGTCCTGCATGGCGAGCGCGAAACAATCGCAGCCCAGCGCCTGGTCCACGAACACCTTGAGGGTGCGCATCTCATCGCGGGAGCGGCGCTTCCCGGCCTGTGCCATCAGCCAGAGTATGAGCGCGATGAAGGGCGCCGGTGCCACCATCAGGAATCCCCACGCGTCGGCGCCCACGATCTGCTGGGACACGCCGATGGAAAGCCCCAGCAGGGCCAGGATGGTGGCGAACATGTAACCGCCCACGAAAAGCATCCAGATGGTGGGTGATGGACCGATGAGGCAGCGGACCCAGGTCACGTCCTGTTCACGCTCCACGTCCAGGTCCATCTGTGGGGTCCACGAGCGCTGGGCATTGCCCGGGAAATTGAGCACGAGGTGATGCCCCGTACCGCTGAGGACCAAGCGGTCGGGATTGGTCGTTGATACGCGGTCGGCGATGCGACGCTTCACCTCGTCGGGGGAAAGTGGTGTCCTGAAGCGGAAGCGGGGTCGGAACTCGAGTTCGCTCATGCGTGATGGTGGTGCGAACGTGGTGGGACTTCCTCCGGAAGTGGCAGAAAGGGCGGTTGACGAACATAAGCAGGATCCGCAGGCCGGATGCGTTCATCGGACCGCATCCGTGGAAAGCTTCATTCCGGCGGGAGCGATGCCGTTCCCGGAGGAAGCAGGTCGTCCGGCACTCGGATGGAGATGTCGCCCTTCACCACCACCTGGCAGGCCAGCCGCCAATGGTCGCGGATGGCCTCCTTGCTGAAGTAGGGCGCCTCCTGCGGACTGATGGGACCACCGCCTGAGAACACCTGGCATTTGCAGAGGGCACAAGCACCTTTGCCCCCACAGGTGCCGGGAAGCAGGACACCCTGCGCTGCAAGGGCGTTCATCAGGCGTACACCCCGGTCCACTTCCACGATCAGCACGCCGTTCACGCGCAGGCGCGGCCTCCGACCGTTCTTCACGAGGAGAAGGACCACCAGCGCGACCAGCGCAATTCCGATGATCAGGCCTGTCGCGATCATGTCCGTATGCTTGACTTGCTTTCCACTGCGGTTCGTAGCGATCGACGGCACCACCTTTGCAGGGTGCCTGACCCGCTCCTCTCCTTCCGGGGTGCGGACCAAACATAGTTCCACGCCTTCCATACGACCGCTGTTCCATGCGTTCATTTGCCCGCTGCACATCCATGACCACGGTCCACACGTCCATGAAGAGATCCCTGCCACTGACGGTCGCCCTGATCACCTGGAGCATGGCATTGACAGCCACGGATGGCGTGCCCGACACGCAGGACAAGGCCTGGTCGCCCACGGTGCGCACGGTCCAGCTCTTCAAGGAAGGCTTCGAGCTGTCCGCCCCTGTCATTGAGCTGAACAGCGAGGACGTGCTGGTGCTCCGCTTCGATGACCTCCAGGCCGATATCGAGAACCTTTCCTACACCTTGGTGCATTGCGACGCCCGATGGAAGCCCAGCGACATGCTGCCGGCCCAGTACCTCTCGGGCGCGTTGAGCGACCTGATCCCGACCGGCAGGCAGAGCTACAACACCTTGGTGCCCTACATCCAGTATGAGGTGAGCTTCCCGAACGACCTGATGGGGATCACCCGGTCGGGCAACTACGTGGTGAAGGTGTACCGGAACGGTGATGTGAACGACCTGGTGCTGGTGCGCCGCTTCCTGGTGTTCGAGAAGGAGGTGGAGATCGATGCGCGCGTGCTGGCCGGGCGCCAGGTGGACCAGCGGGACATCACCCAACAGTTGGACCTGATCGTGCGACACCCCCGGCTGCAGGTGATGGACCCCTTCGGCGAGCTGCACGTGACGGTGCTGCAGAACATGCGCTGGGACGATGCCCGGACAGGCCTTCGTCCGCGTTACGTGCGGGGCAGTGAACTGCTGTACGACATGCCTGAGCAGGGCCTGTTCATGGGCGGGAACGAGTTCCGGAACATGGACCTGAAGGACCTGCGGCAGATGACCGCCCGCGTGGCCCGGATCGAACCCGGCACCGGCGCGGGCCCCTACGAAGTGTATCTGATCCCCGAGGACCGGCGCACGATCCGCCGCTACAACAACCAGGAGGACCTGAACGGCCGCTACCTGGTGCGCAACGACCTGGTGGATGGCGATCCCCTGGGAGCGGATTACGTGAACGTGCACTTCCTGCTACCTGTGGAGAGCCCCTTTTATGAGCCCGTCTACATCTACGGGGGCCTCTCTGACTTCCAGTGCCAGGAGCGGTTCCAGATGGCCTATGACCCTCGGGCGAAGGCCTACACGGCCAACGTCCTGCTCAAGCAGGGGTTCATCGATTTCAGCTTCGTGACGCTGCCGGTGCACACCCCGGTGCCCGACATCACAGCCATCGAGGGCACGCACTACCAGACCGAGAACGACTACCTGGTGCTGGTCTACTTCACCGACCCGCAGCGGCGCTTCGACCGCTTGGTGGGCATGCGCTTCCTGAACAGCCGCAGAGGCTGAACGCTTGCCTCGGGTCCTAAGCAAGAAGCCTACTCCTTCACCACCTGTAGCACCGTGCCGCGACGGGTGAGCTGGATCGCGTAACGGCCGCTGGGCAAGGCGGAGATGTCCAGCTGGGCACCTGCCTTCAGCGTTCCTCCGCCCACCAGCAGTCCCCGGGCATCCAGCAGCAGGTACGGCTCATCGGTGGTCAACGCAGGCTCTACGCGCAGCACACCGGTCGTGGGATTGGGCACCGCGCGCATCACGGCCGGCATCGGAGCCGAACGAATGCCCATCGGGCAGTTCAGCTCGAAGAGGCTCACCGTGTTGCTCCCGCTGTTGGGGATGCAGATGCGCTGGTTGAACGTATCGAAGTCGATGTCGGCCGGGTTGTTCAGTCCGGGCACCTGGAGGTCGGTGAAGGTGGGGCTCCCCACACCCCAGTCGAACACGGAGATGCGGTCGGGTGACCAGGATGCGATCACCACCCGGCCAAAGCAGTCGACCGTGATGCCATCGATGTTCGTGAGCCCGGTGGTCACCGAACCGTTCAGGACACCGGTGTTGCGATCGTAGCTCTTCACCGCTGCATTGCTGCCCCAGAAGGCGACGAGCAGCTCATCGGTACCGGGCAGATGCACGATGCCATTGGGCTGACCTCCTGTATTGCTGACGAGGGTGATGTGGCTGTTGTTGGCCACGTCCACCTTGTAAATGCGCTGGGCACTGCTGCTGAAGTCCGTCACATAGAGGAACTGACCATCCGTGGTGATGCCGTTGCAGAACGTACCGCCCAGGCTCCGGTTGAACACCAAGGCGCCATCCGACAACCGATAGCCCTTCACGCTGCCGCCGCTGCATGCGAAGAGCGTGTCGCCCATGATCTCCAGTCCGTAGGGTGCGGGGCTCACGCTGACAAAGTCGGTGACGACACCGGCCTGGTCGCGCACCTTGATGACACCGCTGGAGGTGTTGCTCACGAAATAGCGGTCGCCCACAGCATCGTATTCCACGCTTTCCGGACCACTGTACTGGCCTTGGGCGGAGGCCACAACGAGGCACGCGAACGCGTGCAGCGCTTGGCGTTTGACGGAACGCATGTTGCAAGAATACGGGAGATGCACCATGCGGTTCAAGGTCCGAGATGGCGAGTTGTCAACAGTGCCTCAGCGAGTTACGGGCGACAGCGCACCAAGTACCCGTCCCGGACGTTAACCTTGTGCGTCGGTATGGGAACAACGACCACCAACAGCATCGAGGTCTCCGCAGCCTGCCGCTATGAGGAAGCACACAGCGACCCCTTGGCCGGACGCTTCCTGTTCAGCTACCGCATCACCATCACCAACCATGGTGCGGCCACGGTGCAGTTGCTTCGCCGGCACTGGACCATCCACGACAGTCTTACGGCGGTGAGGGAGGTGGAAGGGCCGGGCGTGGTTGGCGAGACCCCTGTGCTCGGACCGGGCCAGTCCTATTCCTACACCAGCGCCTGTGACCTGCGGAGCGGCCTGGGCCGGATGGACGGCACCTATTTGATGGTGACACGACCGGATGGGACGCACTTCCAGGTGGTGGTGCCCACCATGCATCTGAGGTTCCCCTTCAGCGCCAACTGAACGAAGCGTTAATAAGCTCAAACGTCGGGAGGCCCTGCAGGCAGAAGTCTACTTTTGCCGCGAGCATGCCAGCGTTGGAACCACGGTCCCCTGCCGCCCGATCGATCGCGAAGACGATCTCGGCGCTGCTGGCCACTTGGCTGCTGGTGCTGCCCATGACGGGCATGTTGCGCGTGTCGGTCATGCCTGATGGCCTCGGTTCCAGCACGTCGATGATGTTGCTGGAAGAGGAGGTGCATCCGGCCGAGGTGACCTGGCTGGCCCTCTTCACCGATCATGGGACCGGCCCCGATGGTGTGGGGTCGCTGCCCGAACTGGATGATGCGCGGCAGCTTTCCCATTACGGGGAAGTGCCCCATCTCCCTCCGTGGAGCTGACCGTAGGTCGCCTTCTGCGTCCCTTGCCGGAGCATCCGGCCCGTTCCCTGTGGAACGATGTGTCTTCACCGGACCCCTTTCTTACGTACTTCCCATGTCCCTATTTTCTCATTGGAAACAGGACCTCCCTGCGTCGGTGGTCGTTTTCCTGGTCGCCCTTCCTCTTTGTCTTGGCATTGCCGTAGCCTCGGGAGCCCCACCCTTCGCGGGCATCATCGCCGGGGTGGTCGGCGGGGTGCTCGTCGGCTGGCTGAGCGGATCCCCCCTGGGGGTGACCGGTCCGGCCGCAGGCCTCACCGGTGTGGTGCTCGTGGGCATCCAGCAACTGGGAAGTTTCGAACTGGTGGCTGCCGCCGTGGCGGTCTCGGGCCTGATACAGATCGCCTTGGGCGCCTTGCGGGCGGGGATCATCGCCTATTACTTCCCCAGTTCCGTGATCAAAGGCATGCTGGCCGGCATCGGCATCATCATCGTGCTGAAGCAGATCCCGCACCTGGTGGGTTACGACAAGAACCCGATGGGCGACGAGAGCTTCGATCAACCGGACCAGCAGAACACCTTCACCGAGCTGCTTCTGGCCATACAGGACCCGCATTGGGGGGCCCTCTTGATCGGTCTGGCGGGCGTCGCACTGATGTTGTTCTGGGAGCGCCCATTCATCCAGCGCAACCTCTGGCTGCGTTATGTGCCGGGCCCGCTGCTGGCCGTGATCGCAGGTCTCATCATGGCCGCCGCCTTCGCCGGTCACCCCACCCTCGCCATCAATGCGGGGCACTATGTTGACCTGCCGCCGCTGGACGGCATGACCCTGTTCAGCCTGCCGGACCTCAGCGCCATCGGTTCTCCGGTGTTCTGGACCACGGCCGTCACCCTGGCCATCGTGGCCAGCATCGAGACCCTGCTGTGCGTGGAGGCCACCGATAAGATGGACCCCTGGAAGCGCATCACACCGGCCAACCGGGAGCTCTTCGCCCAAGGGACAGGCAACCTGGTGAGCGGCCTGCTGGGTGGCCTACCCGTGACGCAGGTGGTGGTGCGCAGCTCGGCCAACATCCAGGCCGGCGGGCGTGGCAAGCTCTCGGCCATCCTGCATGGTGTGCTCCTGCTGCTCGCCGTGGTCACCATTGGCGCACTGCTTCGGCAGATCCCTCTGGCCAGTCTGGCCGCCGTGCTCCTGCTGGTGGGTTACAAGTTGGCCAAGCCATCGCTCTTCATCAAGATGTGGAAGACCGGCCGGATGCAGTTCCTCCCCTTCCTGCTCACCGTGGGCTTCATGGCCGTTACCAACGACCTGCTCCGCGGCGTGGCGCTGGGCCTGGCGCTGGCCCTCG
Organism: Bacteroidota bacterium; assembly: GCA_963169595.1. Classification (GTDB taxonomy): domain Bacteria; phylum Bacteroidota; class Bacteroidia; order Flavobacteriales_F; family PHOS-HE28; genus PHOS-HE28. The sequence continues at coordinate 12,215 of CAUJFM010000017.1, forward strand.
TCCACATCCTTTGGAAGAACTATAAGATACCTTTCCACTACGACCCCAACCGCTACAAGCCGGGTATGCCCATCTACATCGAACTGAGCGAGGATGTCACCTTCCTGAACAAGGCTGGCATCAAGCGCACCCTGAACGAGATCCCCGATGGAGCCCGCGTGGTGATCGATGCCGGCCGGTCACTGGACCTGGACCCTGATGTACGCGAGATCATCGATGAGTTCGCCAGCACCGCGGCCGAACGCAAGATCAAGCTGCAGCTCTTCAACTTCCCACCGCGCCCAGGTGAGGAGCCGCGGCCCTCGCGCAGCATGCTTGCCACGAACAATTGAACGTAACACCCTTCTCCACCATGGACAGCTACAAACGACTTCTACTGAACAACAAGGCCTGGGCCGAGAACACCGTGTCCGCCGACCCCGAGTTCTTCCACCGCCTGGAGAAAGTGCAGCGGCCGGAATTCCTTTGGATCGGATGCAGCGACAGCCGTGTGCCCGCCAACGAGATCACCGGCACCCAGCCCGGCGAGATCTTCGTGCACCGCAACATCGCCAACATGGTGGTGCATACCGACCTCAACCTCCTGAGCGTGCTTCAGTACGCCGTGGAATACCTCAAGGTGAAGCACGTGATCGTGTGCGGCCACTATGGCTGTGGTGGTGTGCAGGCCGCCATGACGCATCAGTCCCTGGGCCTGATCAACAAGTGGCTGCGGAACATCAAGGACGTGTACCGCCTCCACAAGGCGGAAGTGGATGCCCAGCCCGACGAACAATCCCGGTTGGACCGCATGGTGGAGCTCAATGTGCAGGAACAGGTGGAGGCGCTGGCCAAGACCAGCATCATCCAACGCGCCTGGAAGGACCGCGGAGGGCCCCACCTCCATGGATGGGCCTATCGGTTGAGCGATGGCCTCGTGCATACGATCTGTGAAATGCCCGCCGGTTCCACGATCGACCCGATCTATCGCTTCGACAACCTGGACTAAGCGGGTTGAGCCGGCAGGGATCCTGACAGCTGTCCATGGCCGAACTTCGCGGCCATGGACAGCGCCCTGCTCAACGCCAACCTGACGAACCCCACGCTGCTCTTCTTCCTGCTCGGCATCCTGGCCAAGTTGGTGAAGAGCGACCTGGAGGTGCCGGCCTCCAGTTCCAAGTTCATCAGCCTCTACCTGCTCTTCTCCATCGGTTTCAAGGGCGGGCAGGAACTGACACACAGCGGGCTGGATGGCACCATCGTGGCCTCGCTGGTCTTCGGTATGGTGGTGGCTGCGGCCATCCCCTTCTACGTGTTCTTCCTGCTGAAGAACAGCCTCGGTGCCCAGAACGCAGGGGCCATCGCAGCCGCCTATGGATCGGTGAGCGCCGTGACCTTTGTGGCCGCCACGGGCTTCCTGGAGACCCGCGAGCTGACCTTCGGCGGTCACATGGTGGCCATCATGGCCCTGATGGAGAGCCCGGCCATCATCGTGGGCATGGTGCTGTTGAAGCGCTATGACCGCGAGGGCTCCGAGCACACCTCACTGGGCCAGGTGATCAAGCACAGCCTCACCAATGGAAGCGTGCTGCTGCTCATCGGCAGCCTGGCCATCGGGCTGGTGGCCGATGCCAAGCAGGCCGAGGGCATCAAGCCCTTCACCACCGACATCTTCAAGGGCTTCCTCGCCATCTTCCTGCTGGAGATGGGCATGGTGACCGCCGCGCGCTTCGGGGCCTTCCGGAAGTATGGGCTTCCCGCCAGTGCCACGGCCGTGCTCATCCCGCTGGTCAATGGCAGCCTGGTGGCCTGGCTCAGCGGCTTCATCACCCCAGTGGTCGGGGACCGGTTCATGTTCGCGGTGCTCGCGGCCAGTGCCAGCTACATCGCCGTGCCGGCCGCCATGCGCCTGGCCGCACCCAAGGCCGACCCGGGTCTCTACATCCCCATGGCCCTGGGCATCACCTTCCCCTTCAACCTGATGATCGGCATGCCGGTGTACTTCAGCATCATCACTTATTGACCCATTGATTAAGTATTACTTGTCGATGAATTAAGTAATACTAACTTTGCGCCCATCATGGGCGTCATCCACCAGCACCTTCGTCCCGATCCCGCGCTCTACCTGAAGGACCCGGAGTCCACGGACATCGGGCGTGCACTGCTCAGCCACGGGCTGGAGCTGATCCTGGAACTGGGATTGGAAGCCTTCACCTTCCGCAAGCTGGCCCAGCGGGTGGGTACCACGGAAGTGACAGTCTACAAGTACTTCGCCAACAAGCAACGGCTGTTGCAGTACTACTTCCAGCTCTATTGGCTGTGGTTGCGGCAGGTGGGTTCGCAGGAAGTGGAGCGCACATCGGAGCCGCGGAAGGTGCTCGCGCAGGTCGTTGAGCTGCTATGCGGTGTATGGCCCAGCACCCTGCCTCCCCTTCAACTGGACCCGGCGGGGCTCCGCAAGCTCGTGATCGCCGAGGGCATGAAGAGCTACCTGCACAAGAACGTGGACGATGACAACGCCCGGAGGCTCTTCCATCCTTACAAGGAGTTGAGCGCCTTCGTGGCAGCGCGCTTGGTGGCCTGCCGTGCGGATGTGCCCTGGCCGCGCTCCTTCGCCACCACGGTGATCGAGATGGCCCACTCCCTGCCCTTCCTGATGGAGCATCTCCCCTCGCTCACCGAACTGAGCAGCCGCCGGGACCTGAAGCAGCTGGCCCAGCACCTGATGCACCGCACCATCACCTACCTGGAACACGCACAACCCATCACCAACAAATGAGCAAACGCATCACTGTGGCACCCGGCGACGGTATCGGACCCGAGATCACCCAGGCCGTGCTACGCATCCTCGAGGCGGCCTCTTGTGGACTGGAATACGACCACATCGAAGTGGGCGAAAAGGTTTACCTGAGCGGTAACAGCAGCGGCATTCCCGCAGGAGCTTGGGAGACCCTGCGTCGGAACCCCGTATTCCTCAAGGGACCCATCACTACCCCTCAGGGTTCCGGCTACAAGAGCCTGAACGTGACCATCCGCAAGACCCTGGGGCTTTATGCGAACGTGCGCCCCTGCCGCAGCTACCATCCGTTCGTCAGGACCCAGCACCCCAACATGGACCTGGTGGTGGTGCGCGAGAACGAGGAGGACCTCTATGCCGGCATCGAGCACCGCCAGACCACGGATGTGTTCCAATGTTTGAAGATCCTGAGCCTGCCGGGTACCGAGAAGATCATCCGGTACGCGTTCGAATATGCGCATGCGAATGGCCGCAAGAAGGTGACCTGCCTGGTGAAGGACAACATCATGAAGGTGACCGACGGCATGTTCGCCGACATGTTCCGTCGGGTGGGCAAGGAGTACCCCGGCATTCAGCAGGAGGTGCAGATCATCGACATCGGCACGGCGCGGGTGGCCACACAGCCCGATCGGTACGACGTGATCGTGACCCTGAACCTCTACGGTGACATCATCAGCGACGTCACGGCGGAGCTCACCGGCAGCGTGGGCATGGCCGGCAGCGCCAACATCGGCGACCGCATCAGCATGTTCGAGGCCATCCACGGCAGCGCACCCGACATCGCGGGCCAGGGGATCGCCAACCCGAGCGCCATGCTGAACGCCGCGTGCATGATGCTGGTCCACCTGGGAATGCCGGAAAAGGCCGAGGCCATCCAGAACGCGTGGCTCTGCACCCTGGAGGACGGCCTCCATCCCGGCGACATCTACCAGGAGGGCGTTTCCAAGAAGCGGGTCGGCACCATCGAGTTCGCCGATGCCGTGATCGAACGGCTGGGACGCAAACCACAGCAGTTGCGGAGCGTGGAGATGAAGCATGGGACCTCGCTCAGCTTCACTTACGACCGCCCTGTGGTCAAGCGGGAGCTGTGCGGGGTGGACGTGTTCGTCTGCGACCCGGACAGCTCGCCGGATGCACTTGCGGCACGGCTGCAGAAAGCCTCGCATGGCATGCTGAAGCTCAAGCTCATCACCAACCGTGGCGTGAAGGTGTGGCCGGAGGGCTTCCCCGAGACCTTCTGCACCGATCACTGGCGCTGCCGGTTCGTTGGCCCCGACGTGGAGATCAGCGACAGCAAGGCCACCTACATGCCCATCGGCCAGCGCCAGATCGTGCAGATGCTGCACCTGCTCACCGAGGCGGGCATCGATGTGATCAAGACGGAGAACCTTTACCTGTTCGACCACGTGCGTGGCTTCTCCCTGGGGCAGGGGGAATAGGCGATCGGATGAGCGGGCGATCGGATGAGCAGGTTGCAGGCCTCGACCGCTTCAACGGTCGTGTGCTCGGTGTGGCCAGCATGCACGGCAAGGAGCGGGTCATCGGTCCGGCACTGATGGCCCGCCTGCCGCTGGCCGGCGTGGTCGTCATCCACGAACTGGACACCGACAAGTTCGGGGCCTTCAGTGGCGAGGTGGAGCGCGGCGCCGACCCACGCACGGCCTGCCTGCAGAAGGCGCGGCACGGGGCCGAGGTATCCGGGCTGGACCTGGTGATCGCCAGTGAGGGCAGCTTCGGCCCCTACCCTCCTGCTCCGTTCATATCGTGCGATGAGGAATGGCTGGCACTGGTGGACCTGCGCAACGCGACCGAACTGGTCCATCGGCACGTGAGCCTGAACACGGTGTTCGGCGGAGAGGAATGCCAAAGCGAGGGCGAAGTGATCGCCTTTGCCACACGGATGCAGTTCCCCGAACACCACCTGGTGCTGAAGCCGGCGGCGGCCTGGCGCAGCGGTGACCGCGTGATCAAGGGCATCAACGACCGGGACACCCTGGTGCGTGCGGCCCGCATGCTGCTGGCTGAGAACGGCACCATCTGGGTAGAGTGCGACCTGCGCGCCATGGCCAACCCCACCCGCATGCGGGTGATCGGCGATGCGGCCGAAGCCTTCGCCGCCGATCTGGCACGCTGCTGTCCGACCTGCGGTCTGTTCAACTTCGCCATCACCCAGGCCTTGTGGGGGCTTCCCTGCGGCCAGTGCGGCTTTCCCACCCGGAGCACCCGGGCCCACCTGCGCGAATGCCGGGGCTGTGGCCACCGGCAGGAGGCCGAACGCCCCGACGGCAAGCGCACGGAGGATCCGCAGTATTGCGATCTCTGCAATCCCTGATGATGGATGTCCGGTCCCGATCGGTGAAAGGTGATGATGGGGATATCTTCGCAACCTCACACCCGAAACCATGACGGACGCCATCTTCCACAGCCCCGCCCCCATCAATGAACCCGTGCTCTCCTACGCTCCGGGCACCAAGGAGCGCGAGCAGCTGCTGGCCGAGTATGACCGTCTGGTGAAGCAGAAGCGCGAGCTGCCCATGTGGATCGGGGGCAAGGCCGTGGAAACGAGCGACCGACGTCCGGTGCGTCCGCCGCATGACCACAAGCGCATCATCGGCTACAGCCACCATGGCACGCAGACGCATGTGCGCGCGGCCATCAACGCCGCGCTGAAGGCGAAGAAGGAGTGGGAGGCCATGCGCTGGGAGGACCGCGCGGCCATCTTCCTGAAGGCGGCCGACCTGATCGCCGGGCCGTACCGCGCCACCATCAACGCGGCCAGCATGCTGGCCCAGAGCAAGAACGCCTTCCAGGCCGAGATCGATGCCGCCTGCGAATTCGCCGACTTCCTGCGCTTCAACGTGCACTTCATGCAGCAGATCTACCGCGACCAGCCGTTCAGCCCCGCGCAGACCTGGAACCGCGTGGAGTACCGTCCGCTGGAAGGCTTCGTGTTCGCCCTCACCCCCTTCAACTTCACCAGCATCGCCGGCAACCTGCCCAGCGCGCCGGCCCTGATGGGCAACGTGGCCGTGTGGAAGTGCGCGGACAGCCAGATCTACAGCGCGCAGGTGATCATGGACATCTTCCGGGCGGCCGGGCTGCCGGATGGTGTCATCAACCTGATGCACGTGAGCGGCAAGGATGCCGGAGAGGTGATCTTCACCCATCCCGACTTCGCCGGCATCCACTTCACCGGCAGCACCGGCGTGTTCCAGACCATCTGGGCCACCATCGGCGCGAACATCCGCACCTACAAGAGCTACCCGCGCATCGTGGGCGAGACCGGCGGCAAGGACTTCGTGATCGCGCACCCCAGCGCCGACCCCGTGCAGGTGGCCACCGCGCTGAGCCGCGGCGCCTTCGAGTTCCAGGGCCAGAAGTGCAGCGCCGCCAGCCGCGCCTACATCCCCGCCAACCTGTGGCCCACCGTGAAGAAGGAGCTGCTCGCGGACCTCGCCACCTTCCGCATGGGCGACCCGCGCGACCTGCGGAACTTCGTCAACGCCGTGATCGACGAGAAGGCCTTCGATAAGATCGCCGGCTACATCGATGGCCTGAAGAAGGACAAGAAGAACGTGCAGATCATCGCCGGCGGCAAGTACGACAAGAGCGTGGGCTGGTTCATCGAGCCCACCGTGGCCGTGACGAAGGACCCCAAGAGCACCACCATGTGCGAGGAGATCTTCGGCCCCGTGCTCACCATCTACGTCTACCCCGAGAACGAGTGGGCCAAGACCCTGAAGCTGCTCGATTCAACCAGTCCGTACGCCCTCACCGGCGCCGTCTTCAGCCAGGACCGCAAGGCCATCGTGGAGGCCACGGATGCGCTGCGCCATGCGGCCGGCAACTTCTACATCAACGACAAGCCCACGGGGGCGGTGGTGGGCCAGCAGCCCTTCGGCGGTGCGCGCGGCAGCGGCACCAACGACAAGGCCGGCAGCTACCTCAACCTGATCCGCTGGGTGAACGCGCGCACCATCAAGGAGAACTTCGTGCCGCCGACGGACCACCGGTATCCGTTCCTGGGGTAGTGCAACTACTTTTCGGACTTGAATTGGGCAATACATCATTGTCCCGAACGTTCTGTGCTGCAAAACCGTGAATAGGTGCTGACCAAACGAAGGTTCTCAGTGGCCGTCCTTGCCAGTGCAGGCATTTTACAGGGTTCTGCACAAGTCATGGACTACCGCGATGTTGGCGTTGTTGTGAATAGCAACAGCGTCGCTTCCATGCAGATCGGCACCTACTTCATGGCTGCGCGGAACATTCCCGCGAACCGGCTGATCGTGATCGAGGCGGATACCGCGATAAATATTGAACCGATCGCCTTCCCTCCCATTCGCGAGCAGATCGAGGATCACATTGAACTGCATCAATTGACTGATAGTCTGAACTATCTGGTGACCACCAAAGGGGTGCCCTTGCGTTTGGATAATGGCACGTGCGATGACCAGCAACAATTCAGTCGTTGCAGTTCATTCGATACCGAGCTCGCATTGATCCTCGGACCTTATGCGAACGGCATTGCCGCTCAAGGCTCTGTTCCCAATCCGTTCGCAGGATCGATAATTAAACAACGGCGCGCCACATCCGGCATCTACCTCGTCACTCGCCTTACGGCTCCAACCGTAGAAGACGTCATCGCCCTTATTGACCGCAGTGGTCCCAGCATTGCCGTGGACACCTCCGATGTCCTGCTCGTGGGCGATGTGAACAATTCGGATACAATGCCCGGCGTACAGGAGGCGCTCAACTACATGATGAGCGCCACCATTTCCCCCTTCGCGGATACCGGCTGGAACACGGCGCTCGACCTGACCGATGTCCGTTTGGACGGTCTCGAGAACGTGCTGGTGTACGTGGGTATGAATTCCCCGGATATCCAGCCGCATCCAACCTTCAACTGGGCCAGCGGTGCCATTGCGATCGAGTGGCATAGTTCAACCGCCCTGGACCAGGACCTCAGTGGAGATGTCATTGGACAGCAGCGGATAGCTAAACACATCGAGGCCGGAGCGACCGCTGCGTTGGGTAGTGTAGGGCAGCTGTTCGCGACTCCTTGGTCGAACACCATCAACCTGCTTGACCGCTACCTGGATACCACCTACCAGTTCAACGCAGCGGAAGCCATCTACGCTTTTGTTCCATTCTTGTCGTGGACCTACCAGGCCGTGGGCGACCCCAAGACCTCGATCGTGTTCACCTCGCCCACGGCCATTTACGACAACGATAGAGGTGCCAGCATATCAGCCTTCCCCAATCCGAGCACGGGACTTGTTACACTGAGCGCCGGAGAAGCATTCCGCGTGGAACGCATCACCGACATGCTGGGGAGGCCCGTGACCTTCACCTCCGGAACAGCCTCAGGTACGATCACCCTCGACCTGAGCGGCCAGGCACCAGGCGTTTATCTGTTCCATTGTGTTTCCCGCAATGGCGCTCGGATGCATGCCCGTGTGATGGTGCAACGTTGATGCACTTCATTTCGGGGCAACCAACCACGGAGCACATTTCCCGAAGAGTTCCCGTTCGGTCCTCTGCCATCCACCCACATCACACTAGGTCCTATCGACCGTTTATACCACCATGCTGGTGGTGGGTCAGCAGCCCTTCGGCGGCGCGCGCGGCAGCGGCACCAACGACAAGGCCGGCAGCTACCTCAACCTGATCCGCTGGGTGAACGCGCGCACCATCAAGGAGAACTTCGTGCCGCCCACCGACCACCGGTATCCGTTCCTCGGCTGAGCCGGCGCAAGGGAACAAAGCGCCGCCTGGCTGCGTAGGAACGCCCGCCCTGCTTCGTGCATGGCCTTCCGACCGTGGGCCATTCTCCCTCCCGCACCTCGCGCACCATCCTGCTCATCGCCGTCTCCACCCTGACGGCGCTGGTCGTGGTGGGGATTGCGGCCCTGCACGTGGGCGAACGCCGTGACCAGCGCAACGCCGCTTGGGAGAAGCTGGCCCTGGTGGCGAACTCGGCAGCCGGGCAGTTCAAGGCCGGGCAGCTGCAGGCCCTGCTGGCCCGATTCGACGGCCGCGACATGGTGATCACCCACACCCAGGACGCGCGGTACTACCTGTTGCACGACCAGCTGCAGCGCGGCCGGCAGCAATTGGGCAACGACGCCCTGTTGCATGTGCTGGTGTATGACAACCTGAAGGCCGAGCTCCAGCTGGTGGTGACCGCGGATGATCGTCCCCGGTTCAGGCACCGGGCCGAGCTGGGTGCGGGGCCCGTGCACCGCGCTTATGGCACGCCGGGGCGCAGCACGGATGCGCTCGCTGGCACCA
>CAUJFM010000018.1 GCA_963169595.1 Bacteroidota bacterium
TGCCTTGATCGGGGGTGAAGGTGGGCTGCACCTGCACTTCCTGTCCGAGGCCCAACAGGTTGCGGTCCACCACGGTCACGCGGCCGGCCTCACCGGCGATGTCGAGCCAGGCCTCCAAGCTCCACTTGTCCAGCACCAGCACATGCACATCCACGGTGTCCGTTCCACCATGCACCGGGGTCACGAAGATGCGGGCGTCGTTCACCATGGGCGTGGCACGCAACAGACGTTCGGACTCGACCGCCTCCAGCGGATCGAACACTTCGCCTTTCTTCACCAGCACGAACTCGCGCACGAGGTCTTCGCGGGTGGTGCGGTGAAGGGAATTGCCGGCACGTTGCACCCACACCGTGGGGATCGCCGTGCTGTCCAGGAGGTCGAATCCGAAGGGGTCGAGCACCCGCACCTCCACCATGCGCACATGGCGGCCTGCGTAGCCCAGCAGTGGGTTGGTGCGCCGTTGCGGAGTGCCCGGAGCCGGCGGTTCCTCCTGGCGTTCGGGCCTGACGAAGATGGTGCCGTGCACCCAGCGGGTGAACCGATGCTTGGACGCGACCCGCTCCAGGTCCTGGTAGAAGCCGCTGGTGTCCTGCGCGACCGCCGGCACCGTGCACAGGCCACCCAGGACCAGCAGCTGAACAAGCGCAGCGAGTGGCGATCGGCACGATCCCCGGTGATGGCAGCACCTGTCCGACATGGTCTAAATGTCCGGGATCGTTCCTCATCCGTGGATGATCAACAACAGCCCATGCACAGGTTGCCGTTGACACTTTCGGCCGCGAGCGGACGTTGTTGGATGGTGGCCGGCGCCAACTTTCGCTCATGTTCCGCCCGTTCCTGCTCCTCGTCCTGCTGCTCCTGACCACCGATGCGGCCGCGCAGCGCCTCATGCAGCGCAAACGGCCGGACATCATCCCCCTGGAAGGCCAGGCCAAGCGCATCGGGTGGTTCATCGCGCCGGGGCTCAGCTACACGCTTCCGCCGTTCTCCGACGAGGAGCAGGAGCGGTTCCGCAGCGGTGACACGGTGCACACGGCCACGTACGACCCCAAGGGCCGTATCGGGTTCTACGTGGAAGGTGGGCTCACCTGGTTCACGCGTGACCCTGTGGTGGTGGACTATTTCGATGCCGGCCTCGCCTACAAGAACCTGCGGGGAAGTGAGTCGTTCGCGGGTTCGCTGCTACGTGGGGACAGCTCGGCCGCCACGGCCGGTGAAGGCACCTTTGCCGAGCGGCTGCTCACGTTCTCCGTCAACGCCAACAAGTTCATCCAGACCGCCAACTACCAGTTCGTGCAGTTGAGCCTGGGGGCCAACCTCGACTACCGTCTGGGCAGCGACTATGAGCACACCGGTGACCCGCTCCTGAATGATCACGACTTCCCGCCCGACCTGATCGGCCAGCTGCATTTCAAGGTGGGCTACGGCTTCAAGTTGACGGGACGCCTGATCGTGATCCCCACCATCGAGACCCCGGTGTTCAGCGTGGTGCCCGAGGATCAGGGCTTTGGGCGCCTGCAATGGTTCAGCAGCACCTACCGACCGCTGCTGTTCAGCGTGCGGTTCCTGTTCCTGCGGGCGCGCGATGGCTTCGATTGCCCCCCGCCCATCAGGCACAACGAGTTCGAGAAGGGCCGCACCAAGCAGTACAAGCCGGACAGCTACCATCCGTAGTGTTGCGTTGATGGTTGTCGGTTCTCGGTGGGTCGTGGCAGGAGACCAACACACCCCGACCATCAACCGACAACCTCCCTACCGCAGGAACGGGTTCATCCGTCGCTCGCGCCCGATGGTGGTCGCCGGGCCATGACCGGCATGCACGGTCACATCATCCCCCAGCGGAAAGAGCACCTCGCGGATGCTCGTCAGGAGGGTGTCCAGGTCCCCGCCGGGCAGGTCGGTGCGGCCGATGCTGTTCTGGAAGAGCACATCCCCGGCGATGACGAACCGGTCCGCATCCGAGAACAAGGCGACATGGCCCGGGGCGTGGCCGGGCACGAACAGCACCCGCAGGCTGTCCGCCCCCAGGGTGATCGCTTCCCCCGGAACGAGGTCGCGTCCGGGTGCCGGTCCGGGTTCGAAGGGCAGGCCGTACATCCGGGCCACTTGGACGGCGCCATCATACAGGGTCCGGTCCGCGGGATGCAGCTCGGGCAGCAGGCCAAAGCGCCGGTGGGCCCAGGCACACCCGAACACATGGTCGATGTGCGCATGGGTGAGCACAAGACGGACGGGGGTCAGTGCGTTCTCCGTCAGCCAGTTCTCCAGATGACGCTCCTCTTCGGTGTTCCAGCAGCCCGGGTCGATCAGGATGGCCTGCGAACCATCATGGACCACATAGGTGTTCTCCTGGAAGGGATTGAAGGTGTGGCTGGCAACGTGGAGCATGGACCGAAAAGCCCGAAATTCGCAGTGTTGGAACCCGGTGAAGGGTGCCGAAAGTAGTTAACTTCAGAACGTGTTCCGGACCGTCCGCCCGCTGCTCTTCCTCCCGTTCGTCCTGCTCCTGGTGGGGCTGATGGCCGGTGGCGGTGTGCGTGCACAGTTCTATTCGGGCTCCCAGCAGGAGTATGGGAAGAACCGCGTACAGTACCAGGACTTCCTCTGGCAGCAGTACCGGTTCAAGGACATGGAGGTGTACTTCTATAAGGAGGGGCGTGACCTGGCCCGGTACACCGCCATGGCGGCCGAGCGGCACCTGAAGGAACTGGAGGTCGCCTTCGATTTCGCCATTGATGAACGCCTGCAGTTCATCGTGTACAACTCGCTCACGGACTTCCGACAGAGCAACATCGGCCTCACGAGCGTTGATGGCCAGGTGAACATCGGCGGTCTCACCCGGATCGTGGGCACCAAGATCTTCGTCTACTACGAGGGCGACCACACGCTGCTGGACCGCCAGATCCGCGCCGGCATCGCGCACGTGATCATCGACCAGATGATGTTCGGTGGCAACTGGCGCGAGATGTTGCGGAACGCCACCTTCATGTCCCTGCCGGCCTGGTTCACGGATGGCATCATTTCCTACCATAGCGACCCCTGGGATGCCCAGTTGAACAGCAGGCTGCGCGATGGTGTGCTCAGCGGTCGTTTCGATAAGTTCAACCGGCTGCAGGGGGATGATGCCCGGCTGGCCGGTCATGCGATCTGGAAGTACGTGGCCGATGTGTACGGACCGGGCGTGATCCCCAACATCCTGTACATGACGCGGGTGAGCCGCAACGCGGAAAGCGGATTCCTCTTCGTCCTCGGCGTGTCGCTCAAGACCCTGTCCCAGGAATGCCTGGCCTATTACAAGGGGCGCTTCCAGGATGAGGACCGCCTGCGGAAGGAGCTGCCCATGGAGCCGCTGGCCATCCGCACCCGCCGCCAGCGGGTCTACAGCCAATTCAAGCAGAGCCCCAATGGCCGGTACCTGGCCTGGGTGAGCAACGAGCTGGGGCAGTACAAGGTGTGGATCTACGAACCCGGCACCAAGAAGCTGCGGCGGATCGTGAAGGGCGAGAAGAAGCTGGAGCGCATTGTGGACCGCAGCTTCCCCGTGCTCGCCTGGCACCCCACCGGACAGGCCCTGACCTATGCCGTGGAGCGCAAGGGTAAATTGCTGCTGCGGACCTACACCTTGGACGACCGGAAGACCACCGAGCGTGAGGTGTACATGCTGGAGAAGATCCTCAGCATGTCCTACTCCAAGGATGGGCGCAGCATGGTGATGAGCGCGGTGCGCGATGGCCGCACGGACCTGTACCAGTACTTCGTGATCGGCAACCGGCAGGAGCAACTGACCGATGACCAGTTCGATGACCTGGACCCGCGCTTCGTGGACGATGACCGCCGCATCATCTTCGCGAGCGACCGGCCGGATGACACCCTGCGTACCAAGGCCGATGTGGCGCTGGTGAACGGCAACAAGGACATCTTCCTGTTCGATCTGGAAACGCGCTCGCCGCTGCTCACCCGGCTCACTCATACGCCGGGCATCAACGAGTCGCAGCCGGCCCGGTACGACAGCGTGAACTATGTGTTCCTGCGCGACACCGAGGGCATTCTCAATCGCTTCCTGGTGCGTTATGACAGCGCTGTGAGCCACATCGACACCACGGTGCACTACCGCTACTTCACGGTGGAGGAACGGCTCACCGACCTGCGGCGGTCCATCCTGGAGCAGGATGTGCATCCCGACCGTGGCCGGCTGGCCCAGCTCCAGTACAGTGGCGGACGTTACCGGTTCTTCACCGGCCCCATCGCGGATGGCCGCACGGTGGCCAGCCCCGAAGGCCAGCGTCCCGAGCAGCGCGATGCCACGAACCCCTCCTCCGTCACCGACGACATGAACCCCGTGGTGAAGGTGGATCCCCAGGTGCCCCGGCCCAAAGGCAGGGATGCGGTGGATACGCGCAACTACATCTTCAGTGACGAGACGGAGGGGATGCGGAACGGAGCACCGGCCACCGCAGGACGGACGGGAACGGGCCAGCCCCAGCAGCGACCTGCTGCGTCACAACCGGCCGATACCGCGGCCACCAAGCCTTTCGTCTGGCCCGAGCAGCGCAACTACAACGTCAATTTCACCATCGATGCGGTGGTGACCCAGGTGGATAACAGCTTCTCCAACCAGTTCTATCAGAGCTTCACCGGATCCCCTCAGCTCACCCCCGGCCTCAGCGCGCTCACACGGATGAGCATCAGCGACCTCTTCGAGGACTACCGGGTCACCGGGGGCTTCCGCCTTGCGCTCGACCTCAACAACAACGATTACCTGGTGGTGTTCGAGAACGTGAAGCGGCGGCTCGACAAGCGGATCTCCTTCCAGCGCCAGGCCTACCAGGGGCTCACTCAGACCGCCGTGTACAAGGTGCATACGCACAACGTGCGCTACCAGGTGAGCTGGCCCTTCAGTGAGCTCGCCAGCATCCGCGCATCGGTGATGTACCGCAACGATCGGTATGTGATCCAGGCCATCGACATGCTCAGCCTGCAGGTGCCGAACTTCAACGATGACATGGCCGGGGGCAAGTTGGAGTACATCTATGACAGTTCCATCCCGCGCGGCCTCAACCTTTGGACAGGCTGGAAACTGAAGGTGTTCGCCGAGTACTACCAGCGGCCCACGGAGCGCGGCGACATGCAGGTGGCTGGCATGGACCTTCGCCATTCGCTCAAGGTGCACCGCGACATCATCTGGGTGACGCGCCTGGCCGGTGCCAGCTCCTTCGGCAGCCGTCGGGTGGCCCACTTCCTCGGTGGTGTGGATAACTGGCTGTTCTCCGAAACGGACAACAGCATGCCCATCGACTTCTCGCAGAACTACTACTACCAATCGCTGGCCGTGCCCATGCGTGGCTTCTACTACAATGCACGCAACGGCACAAGCTTCGGCGTGCTCAACACCGAGGTGCGTGTTCCCCTGTTCCGCTACCTGTTGAACCGCCCCATCCGCAGCGACTTCCTGCAGAACTTCCAGATCGTGGGCTTTGGCGATGTAGGTTCAGCGTGGACCGGTCTCGATCCCTACGGCGAGGACAATACCTTCAATCAGCGCATCATCCGGCGCAACCCGCTTACCATCACCCTGAACAACCAGCGCGAGCCCATCCTGTGGAGCTATGGCTTCGGGTTGCACACGCGCATCCTTGGCTACTTCATGCGTGCCGATTGGGGCTGGGGCGTGGATGATGGCGTGGTGCAGAAACCGGTGTTCCACTTCTCGCTGGGACTAGACATCTGATCCATGGACCTCGGTTCCGCCGGCCTGCTCGTGTTGATCGGATTACTCGCCGGTATCCTCAGCGGTTTTGTGGGCATCGGCGGTGGGGTGGTGATGGTGCCCGCGCTCGTCATGCTGATGGGCTATTCGCAGCACCAGGCCCAGGGGACCAGCCTGGCCGTGCTCGTGCTGCCCGTGGTGGGCCTGGCCGTGTGGAACTACTACAAAGCCGGTGTCATCGATCCGAAGGTGGTGGTGGTCATCGCCCTGTCGTTCGTGGTGGGCGGCTACTTCGGCAGCAAGTGGTCGCTGGCCCTGCCCACGGAAACGGTGAGGCGTGTGTTCGGTGTGGTGATGCTGTTGCTCTCCCTGAAACTCATCCTGGACCGGTGATCGCCGAACTGCGCACCACCCTTGCGGCCCTGCACACCGACATGGTGGCGTGGCGCCGTCACCTCCATCGCCACCCGGAGCTTTCCTTCCAGGAGCGGCGCACGGCAGCCTTCATCGCCGAGGTGTTGAAGGCCGAAGGCATTGCGGTGCACACGGGCGTGGGTCGCTTGCATGCGGATGCGGAGGGTACCGGTCTCATCGCCTATGTCCATGGTGAGGCCGAAGGCAAGGGTGGCTGTTTTGCCCTGCGCGCGGACATTGATGCCCTGCCGATCACCGAGGTGGGCAAGCCTGACTACTGCTCGCAGGAGGCCGGGGTGATGCATGCGTGCGGCCACGACGCGCATACCGCCATGGTGCTCGGCGCTGGTATCGCGCTGCACCGCATGCGGAAGCAATGGAGCGGCACGGTGATGCTCGTGTTCCAGCCGGGTGAGGAGAAGGAGCCCGGTGGCGCCTCATTGCTCGTGCGTGAAGGGGTCTTCGATGATCCTCGCCCGTCGGGCATCCTGGGCCAGCATGTCACACCCGAGCTGCCTATCGGCAAGTTGGGGTTCCGTCCCGGTCCCTTCATGGCGGCGGCGGACGAGCTCTACATCACCGTGAAGGGCAGGGGAGGGCATGCTTCGGTGCGCCATCGCCTGGTGGATCCGATCCTGATAGCAGCGCAACTGCTGCCCACGCTTTATACCCAGGCGCAGGCCGCGGTGCCCGAAGAGGAACCCATGGTCCTGAGTTTCGGCAAGGTGATCGCCGCCGGGGCCACCAACATTGTTCCGGACACGGTGACCATCGACGGTACCCTGCGCACCTTCAACGAGGACCTGCGTGCGCGTCTGCACGAGCTGCTGCCGGGGATCGCCTCACGCATCGCCCAGGACAGGGGAGGTGAGGTGGAGTTCCGCATCGTGAGGGGCTCGCCCGTGGTGAAGAACGATCCAGTGCTCACGGCCCGCATGCGTGCACTGGCCGTGGACCTGGTGGGTGCGGAGAACGTGGTGGACATGGACATCCGCATGGGCGCCGAGGACTTTGCGTACTACACGCATGTGATGCCCGGCTGCTTCTTCCGCCTGGGCACCGGTAATCCCGCGAAGGCGGGCACGCAGAGCGGCCTGCACACCGCCGACTTCGACATCGATGAGGATGCACTGCCGATCGGCGCGACGATGATGGCGATGGGGGCGCTGCGTGAGATCGCCGATCGGCGTCTCACCCCACAATGATGTCATCCATCTCGATCACCGGCCTGCCGTTCTTCGTGTGAACGGCGAGCTCCACGGTGCTGGAGGTCCGGCCCCGCGAGGTCCAAAGGTCGAGCCGCAGGTTGAACGCTCCCGGCCAGTTCTTGACCGGTGAGATGCGCAGGTCCTTCCACACGGTCTCCGGGGGCATGACCAATGCACCGCCCACGTCATCGACGGCGGCCTCCATATCGTCAGCGCTGAGGCGCGTGCCACCCGTGGCCGCTTCCAACTCCGCGAAACGCCGCTCCACCAGCAGCTTCATCACGTGCTTCGCGACGAGGGTAAGGTCGTT
>CAUJFM010000019.1 GCA_963169595.1 Bacteroidota bacterium
GTGACGGTGCGTGGCCGCGGTGTGATCGAGAAGTGCAGCATGTGCGTGCAGAGCATCCAGGCCGGCAAGCTCGCCGCCAAGAAGGCCGGTGTGCCCGTGCAGGACGGCGCCATCGAGACCGCCTGCAGCGCCGCCTGCGCCACCGGTGCCATCGTGTTCGGTGACCTGAACGACAAGAAGAGCAAGGTGCGCGGCCTGGCCACCAGCGACCGCAGCTACCACATGCTCGAGGAGATCGGTGTGCAGCCCAACGTGAACTACCTCGTGAAGGTGCGCAACGTGGAGGAAGAGGCCCCCCATCACGCATAAAGGATAACGACCAGGACCCCATGCATTCAGAAGCAGCGATCCGACAACCGCTCATCCTGGGTCACAAGACCTACCACGATATCACGCAGGATATCGTCGGTCCCATCGAGAGCAAGGCCCCGCGTGGCTGGTACGTGCTCATCTCCATCGCCGGGCTGATCGCCTTGTACGGCATCGGCTGCATCCTGTACCTGCTCAGCAAGGGCATCGGCGTGTGGGGTCTGAACAAGACGGTGGACTGGGCGTGGGACATCACCAACTTCGTGTGGTGGGTGGGCATCGGCCACGCCGGCACCCTCATCAGCGCGGTGCTGCTGCTGTTCCGCCAGAAGTGGCGCATGGCCGTGAACCGCTCGGCCGAGGCCATGACCATCTTCGCCGTGATCATGGCGGCGCTGTTCCCGCTGCTGCACATGGGCCGTCTCTGGCTCGGCTACTGGGTGTTCCCCCTGCCCAACCAGTTCGGTTCGCTGTGGGTGAACTTCAACAGCCCGCTGCTGTGGGACGTGTTCGCCATCAGCACCTACTTCAGCGTGTCGCTGGTGTTCTGGTACATCGGCCTGATCCCCGACTTCGCCACCATCCGCGACAAGGTGACCAAGCCGGGCATGAAGAAGTTCTACGGCATCCTCAGCTTCGGCTGGTCGGGCAACGCCAAGGCCTGGACGCGCTTCGAGGAGGTGAGCCTGGTGCTCGCCGGTGTGGCCACCCCGCTGGTGTTCTCGGTGCACTCGGTGGTGAGCTTCGACTTCGCCACCTCGGTGATCCCCGGCTGGCACACCACCATCTTCCCGCCCTACTTCGTGAGCGGTGCGGTGTTCAGCGGCTTCGCCATGGTGCAGACCCTGCTGCTGGTGATGCGCAAGGTGATGAAGCTGGAGAACTACATCACCGTGAAGCACGTGGAGTACATGAACATCGTGATCATCGTCACGGGCTCCATCGTGGGTGTGGCGTACATCACCGAGCTGTTCATCAGCTGGTACAGCGGTGTGGAGTATGAGAGCTACGCCTTCATCAACCGCGCCACGGGCCCCTACTGGTGGAGCTACTGGGCCATGATGACCTGCAACGTGATCAGCCCGCAGGTGTTCTGGTTCAAGAAGCTGCGCACCAACCTGGCCTTCACCTTCTTCATGAGCATCATCGTGAACATCGGCATGTGGTTCGAGCGCTTCGTGATCATCGTCACCTCGCTGCACCGCGACTACCTGCCCAGCTCCTGGAACATGTTCCATCCCACCTGGGTGGACGTGGGCGTGTTCCTGGGCACGATCGGCATCTTCTTCACCCTGTACCTGCTCT
The DNA here is from genome assembly GCA_963169595.1 of Bacteroidota bacterium. Classification (GTDB taxonomy): domain Bacteria; phylum Bacteroidota; class Bacteroidia; order Flavobacteriales_F; family PHOS-HE28; genus PHOS-HE28. The sequence goes on from CAUJFM010000019.1 coordinate 1,615, forward strand.
TCGCCCGCTACTTCCCGGTGCTGGCGCTGAACGAGGTGAAGTCCATCCTGAAAGTGAGCGGCGAGAGCTACAAGAAGGAGGCCGCGCAACACCATCACCACTGATCGACATGGCGAACAAGGTCATCTACGCCGTCTACGAGGACCCCGAGCAACTGAAGGAAGGGGCACGCAAGCTGGTGTCCAATGGCATCAAGGTGAAGGACACCTGGTCGCCCTTCCCCATCCACGGGATCGACCCGATCATCGGGGTGAAGCGCACCCGGCTGGCCATCGTGGCCTTCATGTTCGGCATCACCGGCACCTGCCTGGCGCTGCTCGGCATCTGGTACATGAACATCTTCGACTGGCCGATGAACATCGGCGGCAAGCCCAGCCAGGCGCTCTACAAGAACCTGCCGGCCTTCATCCCGGTGACCTTCGAGTTCACCGTGCTCTGCGCCGCGCATGGCATGTCCATCACCTACCTGATCCGCAACAATACCCTGCCCGGCATGCCGGCCCGCAACCCGGACCCGCGCAGCACGGACGACAAGTTCATCATCGAGGTGCGCACCGCCGACAACCACGGACACAGCGCCGAGGCCATCACCGGCCTGCTGCGCACCACCCCGGTGTTCGAGATCAACGAACGCCAGTACTGAGCCATGAGCAAGCGCAAGCACACCACCGGCCTCGCACTGGGCAGCCTCGCCGCCACGGTGCTCCTGCTGGCCTCCTGCGGCGGCGACCCCAACAGCCCAGGCGTGGAATACATGCCCGACATGTACCGCAGCCCGGCCGTGGAAGCCTATGTGGACTATGGACAGGATCCCTACCACTATGGGGAGGATGTGGCGAAGGAACAGCGTGAGCGCCAGAGCGCCCGCCTGCCCGCCGCCGGCACCATCCCCTTCAGCCAGGACCCCGCCAAGGCCCAGTTCAACATGCCGTATCCCTATCCGCACACCGTGGAGGGCTACGAGGCCGCCGGCCTGAACCTGAAGAGCCCCATCGCCATGACCGCGGAGACCGTGGAGCAGGGCAAGGTGATCTACGTGAAGTTCTGCCAGCACTGCCATGGTGAGAAGGGCGAGGGCGACGGTGCCGTAGTGAAGAACGGCAACTACCCCCAGCCGCCCAGCTACACCGGTCCGCTGAAGGACCTGCCCGAGGGCAAGATCTTCCACAGCCTGGTCTATGGCAAGAACATCGCCATGGGCTCGCACGCCTCCCAGCTCAACAAGGAGGAGCGCTGGCTGGTGACGCACTATGTGAAGTACCTGCAGAACGGTGGCCAGATGCCGGGCGCCGCCGCTGCGCCTGCCGCGGACAGCACCACGGCCGCACTTTGATCCCAAGACGCTAACGGAACAGCGATGAACTTCAGCTTCAGCAAACGGGCACCCAAGGTCCTCATGGGCGTGATCGCGCTCGGCGCGGCGGCCACGCTGGTCGGCATCATGGGCGACCACACCGACCATCACCAGCGCACCTGGGCGAGCCTGCTCGTGAACGCCTTCTTCTTCCTGGGCATCACGCTGGGGGCCCTGTTCTTCTACTCCCTGCAGAACGCCACCGAGACCGCTTGGAGCGTGCTGGTGAAGCGCGTGTTCGAGGGCATCATGGGCTTCCTGCCCATCGGTGCCATCGCGATGATCGTGGTGCTGGCCGCCGGCAGCCTCGGACTGCATCACATCTATCACTGGATGGATACCAAGCTCTATGATCCCAGCGACCCGGAGCACTACGATGCGATCATCGCCGGCAAGGAGGCGTTCCTGAACCAGCGGTTCTTCTGGGTGCGCACGATCGCCTACCTGGCCACCTTCATCCTCTTCGCCCGCTGGTTCCGCAGCAAGAGCCTGGAGATGGACCGCATGAGCGGTGACACCCTGGTGCGCACGCACCTGCTGGTGTACCGCCGCAGCGCCCTGTTCCTCGTCTTCTTCGCCGTGTTCAGCAGCATCCTGGCCTGGGACTGGCTGATGAGCATCGATGCCCACTGGTTCAGCACCCTGTACGGCTGGTATGCGTTCAGCGGCATGTGGGTGAGCGCAATGATCAGCGGCGTGATCCTGGTGCTCTACCTCAAGCGCAAGGGTTACCTGCCCCAGGTGAACAACAGCCACATCCAGGACATGGGCAAGTGGGTGTTCGCCATCAGCTTCCTGTGGAGCTATCTCTACTTCAGCCAGTTCATGCTGATCTGGTACAGCAACATCCCCGAGGAGGTCACCTACTTCCAGACCCGGATCAACGAGCATCCCGGCCTCATGTGGGGCACCTTCTTCATCAACTTCGCCGTGCCCATGGTGCTGCTGATGAGCCGCGACGCCAAGCGCAACCCGCGGTTCCTGATCGGGGTGGGCTCGGTTATCTTTGTGGGCCATTGGCTCGATGTGAACATGATGGTGATGCCCGGGGCCCTCGGCCACCATTTCCACGGCATCGGACTGCTGGAGATCGGCATGTTCGTGACCTTCCTCGGTGCGTTCATCTACACCGTGCTGAACACCCTGACGAAGGCCCCGCTGACACCGGTGAACCACCCCTACCTGGAGGAGAGCGTCCACCATCAGATCTGAACGAAGAACAACTGTGCCCTGAACTGGGTTGATATTCCGAGCGAACGATGACCAAGCTGTTGATCCTGATCGTGGTGGTGCTGGGTGTCCTGGCCATCGCCCAACTGGCCCGGGTCTATGAGCTCACGGCGAAGCTCCGCGGCAAGCGGGAGGAGGACATCTCCCCGGCCGACAACCGGATGAACGCCATGCTCATGTGGATCTTCCCCTTCCTCTACTTCGGGTTCTTCCTGTGGTTGGTGGTGGAGTATGGCGACAAGATGCTGCCGGTGGCCGCCAGCGAGCATGGCGAGAAGACCGATGCCCTGCTGAACTTCAACTGGGCCGTGCTGCTCATCGCCTTCGTGATCACCAACGTGCTGCTGTTCTACTTCGCCGGCAAGTACGTCTTCAGCAAGGAGCGCCGGGCGCACTGGTACCCCCACAACAACAAGCTGGAGCTGCTCTGGACCGTGGTGCCGGCCGCCGTGCTGGCCGTGATCATCATCTACGGCCTCAACACCTGGAACGCGATCACTGCGCCCGCCTCGCCCGATGCGGTGGTGGTGGAGCTCTACGCCAAGCAGTTCGATTGGACCGCCCGCTACCCGGGCAAGGACGGCGTGTTGGGCGCCAGCGACTTCCGCCTGATCAATGGCAACAACCCGCTGGGCATCGTGACGCCCGAGAGCGTGAAGCAACGCCTGGCCGAGATGGACGCCGAGATCGCCGAGATGGACAGCGTGCTGGCCCACGCGGTGATGCCGGATGACAAGGCCGATGAACTGCGTGAGCGCCTGGAGCGTTCCCGCCGCCAGCAGGCCCGTGTGGTGAACCTGCGCATCGTGATGGACCAGGACATCAAGGAGAAGGGCGACGCCAGCGTGTACCTGGCCGGTGCCGACGATATCGTGACCAAGGAGTTCCACCTGCCCGTGCGCAAGGAGGTGAAGATGCTGATCCGCTCCCGCGACATCATCCACAGCATGTACATTCCGCACCTGCGCGCCCAGATGAACGCCGTGCCGGGCATGACCACCACCTTCAAGATGGTGCCCACCATCACCACCGACAGCATGCGCACCGTGGTGAAGGATGAGGCCTTCGAGTTCATCGTGCTGTGCAACAAGATCTGCGGCGCCTCGCACTACAACATGCAGATGCCGCTCACGGTGACCAACGCCACCGACTACGAGGCCTGGATGGCCGAGCAGATGAAGAAGCCGTTCCAGGCGCCGGCCGCGGCGGAGGTGCCGGCCCCGGTGGCCGCTCCGGCCGATAGTGCGGCGGTGTCCGCCACGGCCCAGGCCGCAGTCAAGACCAACTGAACAGAAAGGAAGACCGATCATGGGTGCCACCATCGCACATACCGCTGAAGGCCACGCGCACGAAGCGCACCACCACCACGAGGAGAGCTTCATCTCGAAGTACATCTTCTCGCATGATCACAAGATGATCAGCAAGCAGTTCCTGGTGACCGCCATTTTCATGGCCTGGGTCGCTGTGATCATGTCGCTGATCTTCCGCCTGCAGCTCGCCTGGCCGGGCGAAGGCTTCGCCTTCACCAACTTCTTCCTCGGCGACAAGTGGGCTCCGGGCGGCGTGCTCGACCCCAACATGTACCTGGCGCTGGTGACCATCCACGGTACCATCATGGTGTTCTTCGTGCTCACCGGTGGCCTGTCGGGCACCTTCGCCAACCTGCTCATCCCCCTGCAGATCGGCGCCCGCGACATGGCCTCGGGCTTCATCAACATGCTCAGCTACTGGTTCTTCTTCCTGAGCAGTGTGATCATGCTCGCCTCGCTGTACGTGGAAGGCGGCCCTGCCTCAAGCGGTTGGACCATCTATCCACCGCTGAGCGCCCTGCCCCAGGCCATGCCGGGCTCGGGTGCCGGCATGACGCTGTGGCTCGTGAGCATGGTCCTGTTCATCGCCAGCTCCCTGCTCGGCGGTCTGAACTACGTGGCCACCATCCTCAACCTGCGCACCAAGGGGATGAAGATGACCCGACTGCCCCTCACGGTGTGGGCCCTGCTGCTCACCGCCGTGCTCGGCATCCTCAGCTTCCCCGTGCTCCTGAGCGCCGCCCTGCTGCTGCTCATGGATCGCACCATGGGCACCAGCTTCTACCTGAGCGACATCCACATCGCGGGTGAGGCGCTGGAGCAGACCGGTGGCAGCCCCATCCTGTTCCAACACCTGTTCTGGTTCCTTGGTCACCCGGAGGTGTACATCGTGCTGCTGCCGGCCCTTGGCATCAGTTCGGAGATCATCTCCACCAACGCCCGCAAGCCCATCTTCGGCTACCGGGCCATGATCGGCTCCATCCTCGCGATCGGCTTCCTCAGCTTCATCGTGTGGGGGCACCACATGTTCATCACGGGCATGAACCCCTTTCTGGGCAGCGTGTTCGTGTTCACCACCCTGCTCATCGCCATCCCCAGCGCGGTGAAGGTGTTCAACTACATCACCACGCTCTGGCGCGGCAACATCATTTTCACCCCGGCCATGCTCTTCAGCATCGGTCTGGTGGCCACCTTCATCGCCGGTGGTCTCACGGGCATCATCCTCGCCGACAGCGCGCTGGACATCAACGTGCACGACACCTACTTCGTGGTGGCCCACTTCCACATCGTGATGGGCATGAGCGCCATCTTCGGGATGTTCGCCGGCATCTACCACTGGTTCCCCAAGATGTACGGTCGCATGTTGAACACCAAGCTGGGTTATGCCCACTTCTGGATCACCTTCGTCTGTGCCTTCGGGGTGTTCTTCCCCATGCACTTCATCGGCCTGGCCGGTGCTCCCCGCCGCTACTACAGCTACAGCGAGTTCCCCATGTTCAATGGCGTGGTGGACCTGAACGTGCTGGTGACCGTGTTCGCCATCATCGGCGCGCTCGCCCAGGTGATCTTCACCTACAACTTCTTCTACAGCATCAAGCGTGGTCCCAAGGCCGTGCAGAACCCCTGGAAGAGCAACACCCTGGAGTGGACCACCCCGGTGGAGCACATCCATGGCAACTGGCCCGGTCCCCTGCCTGTGGTGCACCGCTGGCCCTATGATTACAGCAAGCCGGGCAAGGCGGAGGACTGGGTGAGCCAGATCACCCCGCTGGAGCACGGCGAGGAGGAGCACTAGGCCCTCCGCATCCGAATGGGAATGTCCGCACCTTTGGGTCGCGGACATTCCGCTTTTTAGGCCCATGCGCGCACGGCTCCTGCCCCTGCTCCTGCTACTGCATCGCCGAAGCCTAGGCGCAGGCGTGCTCCTGCTCCTGCCCCTGGGTGCCCGGGCGCAACTGCTGGACAGCATCGGCCTGTTCCTGCAGGAGCCGCCGCGGGTGGTGGTGAAGCTGGATGTGCGCGGTTCCTTCGTGGACAACCG
>CAUJFM010000020.1 GCA_963169595.1 Bacteroidota bacterium
CGGCAGCCCGAAGCTGCGTGCCAGGGCCAGCGGGTCGCGGCCATGGGGCGAGTCGAACCACTTCAGCAGCGCGGGGTCGCGGTCCGGGCCTTCGATGTAGCGGAAGATGTTCCCGCCGCCGTTGTCGATGACGATGACGCGGAGGTGCGCACTGCCATAGGTGTTCCAGAAGGCGTTGCTGTCGTAGAGGAAGGCCACGTCGCCGGTGATCAGCGTGGTGGGCCGTTGCGAGGCATGTGCGGCGCCCACGGCCGTGCTCGTGCAGCCATCGATGCCGCTGGTGCCGCGGTTGCTGAAGAAGCGCAGGCCTTCGCCCCGCTCGAAGAGCTGCACGTACCGGGCCGGCGTGCTGTTGGCCAGGTGCACATCGCTGCCGGGCGGGATGCGCTGCAGGATGCGCTCGAACACAGTGAGGTCGCAGTAGGGGGCCGCCTTCAGGAACTGGTGGTGCTCGGCGGTGGTCTGCCCGTCCACATGTTCCCACATCGCATGGTAGCCGCTTTCCGCGGGCTTCACCTGCGGCGCGATCTGCGCGAAGAAGATCTCCGGGCTCACGGCGATGTCGTGCGTGAGGCTCTGGTAGGTGTCGTAGTGCCGCTGCCCCACATCCACATGCCAGTGCTGCGCAGGCCGCCACGCGCGGAACAGCGTTTTCACACGCTTGCTCACGACCGCACCGCCGAAGGTGATGAGGATGTCCGGCGCGAGCTCATTTCCCGAGCGTGGCGCACCCGCCTCGCCGTTCGCGGGCATGGGCACCGCCTCGATCACCCGGTCGATGCAGTTGATGAACGCGGGATGGTCCAAGTTGGACGTGGTCTCCGTGAGCACTGCGCATTGCGGCAGGGACGCCAGCTGCACCAGCTGTTCCCGGAGTCCCTTGCTCCAGACGCCCTGCCCGGCCAGGATGAGCACCTTGCGCGCCGTGGAGACCTGCTGGATCAGCCAGCGGGCGTGCTCGGGCAGGATGAACGATTCCGTCATCACCTGGGCGATGCGGCGTGTCGGGGCCTGCGGTGGTGGCGCCTGTCCGTACAGCGGTTCCGCAAAGGGGACGTTCACGTGCACGGGCCCGGGCACGGGCAGGAGGGTGGCGTCGATGGCCTCGTTGATGAGGCGGCCGCAATGCCAGCGGGCCAGTTCATCGGCCATCAGGCGCGGCAGCTGCACGCTCTTCCGCATGTGCAGGGCCAGCACGCCCTGCTGACGGATGGCCTGTCCTTCGCCCTGGTCCACCCATTCCTCCGGACGGTCGGCGGTGATCACCAGCAGCGGGATGCGCTGGTAGTAGGCTTCGGCGATGGCCGGGCCGTAGTTCAGCACCGCACTGCCACTGGTGCAGATCAGGGCAACGGGCTCGTGCAGTTGCTGGGCCATGCCCATGGCGAAGAAGGCCGCACTGCGTTCGTCGATGACCTGCAGGCAGGTGATGCCTTCCTGGGCATTGAAGGCCACCACCAGCGGAGCGCTGCGTGAACCGGGACTGATGACGGCATGGCGCACGCCTTTCTCGGCGCAGAGCCGGGCCAGCTCGGCGGCGGCCAGGTGATCGCTGGTGGACATGGGAAGGCGCGAAGTTACCCCGGCTGCCGCAGTGCATCGATCAACCTCGACCAGCTGCCCGCCTTGCGCTCCACCTCATCGCATTCGCTGACCGGGTCCGAGCCGACCGTGATCCCGGCGCCCACATGCAGCAAGGCGTGGCCCTGGTGCAGCTCCATGCACCGGATGTTCACGAACAGGTCGGCACGGCCGGGCTCCACGGGACCCCAGTAGCCGGCATAGAGCCCGCGGTCCCGGGGCTCCAGCTGGTCGATGAGGTCCAGGGCCAGCAGGCGCGGGGTGCCGCCCACCGCCGGGGTCGGATGCAGGGCGTGGGCCAGTTGCATGGCCTCGATGCCTGCGGCGATGCCGGTCACCTGGGTATGCAGATGGGCCACGGGGCCGGCCACCCGGGTGCGTGGGCCTTCGGTGCGCAGGTCCCGCACGCCGTGCTCCGCCAGGGTGTGGGTCACCATCCGGGTCACCAGTTCCTGCTCCTCACGTTCCTTCTGCCCCCAGCCAGTGGCCTGTGCAGGGGCATCCTGGGCCGCCATGGTGCCGGCCAGGGCATCCACCTCCACCATGCCGTTCCGCAGGGTCAACAAGCGTTCGGGTGAGGCGCCCAGCCAGGTGCCCGTGCGGTCCGTTCGCACCAGGGTGACGAAGGCGGAGGGCATCTGCCGGACGGCTTCCGCGAACAGGGTCCCAGGTGTGGGGCCGTTCAGGACGATGGGGACGGTCCGGGCAAGCACCACCTTGTCCAACCGGCCGCTGCGGATGGACCGGGTGGCCTCTTCGACCGCTGTCCGGTATCCCTCGTGATCAAGGCCGGGCAGCGGCTCCTTGGCCGGAACGTCGCGGTGGCCCACTCCATCGAACGAGCCCCCCTCGCCGTCCAACGCGATTATCAGGTCGGGTCGGATGCAGGCCACGGGATCGCGGTCCGTTCGGAAGGGCGCCACGATGAACGAGCGCTCCCCGGGCGTTGGTGGTCCAAGGTCGGGGTCGTGCTGAACGTAGGCCAGGACGGGGCCGCCCGGCAGGCGGAAGGCCGCGAAGGTGGCGTTGCGCCGCAGCAATTCGTCGATCCCGTGGGCCAGGCTCACCGGCGGTCGATCACAAGGTTCGTCAGTCGGCATACGGCGCAGAGCTCTCCCGCCTCGTTCCGCACCCGGATGTCCCACACATGCGTGGTGCGGCCGTGATGCACCAGCTCGCCGGTGGCGGTCACGGTGCCGTTGCGCACACCTTTCAGGTGATTGGCGCTCACCTCGATACCGACCACGCCCTGCCTGTTAAGGTCCACCAACAGGGCGGAGGCCATGCTGCCCAGGCTCTCGGCCAGTGCCGCCGTGGCCCCGCCGTGGAGCAGGCCCATGGGCTGGTGGGTGCGGTGGTCCACCGGCATGGTGGCGCAGAAACGGCCTTCGGGGTCCACGTGGTAGGTGATCCCGAGGTGGGCCACCAACGTTCCATCACGCAGGGCGTTGGCCCGCTCGCCATGTTCGGGGGTGAAGCGCATTGGGACAAAGTTACCGTGACCATATTTGTTGCATGGAAGCCGGACGGCCAGCGTACAGGGTGCTCCTCGTGGAGGATGAAGCAGCGCTGCGCACCACCTTGAAATTGAACCTTGAGTTGGAGGGGTACGCGGTCACCACGGCCGTCACCGGACCGGAGGCGCTGGAACGGCTGCGCGGGGCGCGGTTCGACCTGGTGGTGATGGACGTGATGCTGCCCGGCATGGATGGCTTCGCCGTGGTGGAGACCATCCGGCTGGAAGGGGATACCACCCCGGTGCTCTTCCTCACCGCCCGGAACGCTCCGGCCGACCGTCTGCGGGGGTTGAAGGCCGGTGATGACCACGTGGCCAAGCCCTACGACCTGCCCGAATTGCTGCTGCGCATCGCGAACCTCATCCAGCGCAGCGCCAAGGGCACCACGCCGGCGGTCATCAACAGCTACGATTTCGGGGGCAACCACGTCGACTTCATCCGCTACGAGGTGGTGGGGCAGGATGGGCAGCAGCGCACCCTCAGTCAGCGGGAAATGATGTTGCTCCGGCTGCTCATCGAACGGGAAGGGGAGGTGGTGAGCCGCGAGGAGATCCTGCAGAAGGTCTGGGGCTACAATGTGTTCCCCACCACCCGCACGGTGGACAATTTCATCGTGGCCTTCCGCAAGTACTTCGAGCCCGACCCGCGCACCCCACGCTACTTCCATTCCGTCCGCGGGGTGGGCTACAAGTTCACCCCCTGATATTTTTTTTCAGGGGTAGCGGCAACCCTTTTCACACATCCGCGTCTTCTTTTTACCAGGGCCGATCTTCCTGGCCTTGGCTGGTTCCATTTTCCTTGCAGGTTCCGCGCAGGGGTCCTCTCAAAAGGGCCCCTGTTCGGTTCCAGGCCCCCCGTGATCGTCCATAAAAGGGCTTGTCCGGAGCGCAACGGTCGTTCTATATTGCACACTCATTCCCGTGTCCCCCACACCCAGAACACCATGAAACAGTTGTTCACCCGCATCGCCCTGGCCGGCATCCTTGCCCTGGCCGGTTCCGTTCCCACTGCACTGGCCCAAGGCCGCGTGGACATCGGGCTCTACCGCAATGGGGGCAACCTGGAGGTGCGTGTCCGTCCCGAGGCGGACTTCAATGGCATCTTCTCCTCGCTGGTCTTCACCATCCGTTGGGACCGCACCAGCGGCGCTTCGTTGGGTGATATGTTGCAGGAGGACCCTGCTCGTCAATACATCCCCATCATGCGCTCCGGCAACGTGCGTGAGGCGGGTTCCACGAACTATCAGGTGTACGCCGGTTTCGGCATGTCGCCGCTGAGCTCCCACGCCGCACAATGGCGCGCCGGGGAGGAGTACGTGATCGCCTCCATTCCGGTCTCGGGCAAGGCCGATTTCGAACTGGTGAACGACGCCTTCACCCAGGAGCCCACGAACAACGCGAACTACTACGTCGCCTTGGGCGGTGTGGACAAGACCGGTGTGATCTTCAAGAGCCTGACCTCGGCCGACGAGGACAACGGTGTGCTGATCCAGCCGAACCCCACCAACGGCCAGTTCGTGTTCACCTTCAATGTGGCCTCGCCTTCCGACATCACGGTGGATGTGCTGAACAGTCTCGGCCAGTCCATCTACAACGAGCGCCGCACCGGCTTCGAGGGCACCTTCCGCAAGGAGATGGACCTGTCCGGCCAGAGCACGGGTGCCTACTACCTGCGCATCAAGCGCGGCGAGCAGGTCACCTCGCACAAGATCGTGTACAAGTAAGCCTCACCAACGAGGTTCGTGAGCGGGGAGGCCATCGGTCTCCCCGCTTGCTTTTCAGGCCACACAGCAGGTGCAATAGGGGCTGTCCGGGTCGTGCACCAGCGGCTGCTCCGGGTCCAGCACTTCACGCACCAGCTCGGCGATCAGGCCACCGATGGCCGGCAGCATGGAACGGTCCAGCAGGTCGTTCCCACCAACGCGCAGGTACAGGCCTTCCGAGCGGGAGGCCTTCTGCATGGGCAGGATACCGGCCTTCACCCCGCGCTCTTCGGGGTGGGTGGTGAGGTACATCCACGCGTAGACGAGCAATTGCAGGGCGTAGCGGTGCTTGGGCTGAAGGTGATGCCGCTCCAGCCCGGGGAGGCCCAGGTCGGCCTCGGGCACCGAGCCCGTCTTGATGTCGAGGATGTGGGTCATGCCCTCACGTCGGTCGATCCGGTCGCAACGGCCGCGCAGGCGCACTCCTTCCACCAGTTCGGCGGAGAGGTCATGTTCCACGGCCAGGGGGATGATGTGCGCCCCGGCATCGATGCGCTCGGCCTCCGCCAGGAGATGGTCGCCCGTGGCTTTCGCGGCCATGTCGATGCGCAGGCGGAAATGCCCATGCTGCAGCACGTCCATGGGGAAGTCGCGTGCAAGGCGTGCCATCAAGCCATCGCGCATGCCCGTGGCCCATTCCCGCAGGTCCTCCGGTGTCAGCGGCTGACCGATGCGTTGTGTGATCAGGTCCTGGAGCACGCCATGCACCGCATCGCCCAGCACATCGCTGCCCAGTTTGTGGTCCACCTCCTCCGGGGGACGAAGGCGTAGCACCTGGGTGAAGTGGAAGTCCAAGGGGCACCGTAACCAGGTGCCAAGGGCGGAAGGGGAGAAGCCACGGGCCGCCAATTCGCGCAGACGGGCCAGCAGGGCCGCGTCCTTGGACACCTGCAGCACCGGGGCGTGCCGGGGGGCAAAGCGGGTGGGTACCTGCCTGGGTTCCACGGTGGTGCGGGAGACCGGTGCCAGCTCATGGGTCCATTGGGCCAGGAAGCGGGAGGGTTGGTCGCCTTCGCTCGCGCCGCCCTGGTCGGACACGGCCGTGAGCACCTTCGTCTGATGCAGCAGCCGGTAGGTGTGATAGGCGGTGATGGCCTCGGTGTCCGCCCGCAACGGCAGCCGGTACGTGCGCCGGATGTCGAAGGGGATGAAGCTCTGCTGCACGGAGGACTGGGGCAGGGTGCCTTCGTTCGCGCCGAGCAGCAGGATGTGCTCCAGGTCGATGGACCGTGTTTCCAGGAAGCCCATGATCTGCAGGCCGTCCAAGGCTTCACCGAAGAAGCCGATCTGCTCGTTGCGCACCAGCCGCTCGCGGGCACGTGCGTAGGACCGCACATCCGGCAGCACGATACCCGATCGCTCCAGCGCCTGGTGCAGCCGTTGCTGCATGCGCGCCATCCGGAAGAGCTGTTCCTCCAGCAGCGCTTCGCTCCCATGCACTGACCGAGCCCACCGAAGCAGTTCAGTGATGCGTTCCCCGATGAGCCGTGTATCCACCTCGATCGGGGTCAGGGCGGCGGCCATTCCCTCGGGAACGACATGGCTGACATCACCATAGAGATTCAGCAGACGGTCGGCCGTGATACGCGGTCGCTGCAGGTCCATCATGGCCGCGACCACGGATCGGGTGATCTCCCCTTGGTGCAGCGCCCCGTGTTGCAGCAGTCGCCGGATGTCCTCCACCCGGTAAAGTCCGTTGACGGCCGGGGCATGCAGGTCCAGGAAGGCGTCCACCAACCCGTTCACGGCGAGCTGGGTCACTGGTACGCCCATGGTCACGTTCGCCGGTCCAAGGTCGGCGGGCAGGGCTTCCAGCAAGGGGGTGAGCAGGTCCTCGTCGGCCAGCACCACGGCGGTCCGTTCGCGTTCCTCGGGGGGCAGCTCGGCGAGGTATTGCGCGGCAAAGCGTGCCTGGCTGGTGCGGTCGGGCACCATCACGGTGCGGATCGAGCGTTCCTGTTCGCGCACCATCCGCACCGGGGGGAGCACACCGGGGCCGAGGTCCTGCATGGAACGACGCAGGAACCGGCCGGCCTCATGGGCGGTATCGTCCAGGTAATAATGGTCGGCGTCCCAGGCCACCTGGGCGGCCCCGTTCTTCATCAGGGTCCGGAGCACTTGGGTGGTCGCCGGGTCCAGCGCATTGAGGCCGGCGAACCAAGTGGTGGCCCAGGGCAGCGCATCGCGAAGCGGACGCTCGGCGGCCTGGCGTGCGATCCACCCCGAGGTGCCCATGCCGCGCGCGGTCATCAGTTCGATGAGCTTCCGGTGCAGGGCGCCCGTGGCCTGCCAGTGGTCCAGGGCACGGCGCTGGCCCTGGCTCAGGTCATCGCCGAGGTGGGTGAAGCTCCAGTCCTCGATGGCCTGGTAGGCACGCAGGTCGCGGTACAGGTCGTCCAGGTCCAGCAGGTGCGCGTCCGCCTCGCTCATGTCGCGGAGCACGATGGGCGCCCATTGCAGGAACTGGTCCAGCGGTTCCGAACGTTCACCGGTGAGTTGCCGATGGGCTTCATACAGCAGCAGCAGGGCCTCCATGGTACCCAACTGCCGGAGGTCGGTGAAGCGTTGCATCCAGCCCCCCATGTCCAGGATCTCCGGGCTCCAGATGGTGGTGCCGGCCGCTTGGGCGAGGTACCTTCGCAGGTGAAGGCCCGCCCGTTGTCCCGGAAGCACCACGGCCACACCGGTCAGATCGGTGCCGTGGCGGTCCAGCAAGGCGCGGGCAAGTCGTTCGAGGAAATGGCTCATGGTAGACAGGGCGGAAGATAGAATGGAAGGGAGCGCGGGTGAAGGTCATCCGTGGCCACAGTACCGGCGCATGCGCGACGGTCGGCATGTCTATCGGATCGAATCGTTCGACCGGTTCACCGAGCTGCAGCGGATCGGAACACGGTGGGTGCGGCACACGGTGCAGGTGACCATGTACCCGGAGATGCTCCGGGTGCGCGACATGATCGCGGGTGGCGATGGCCTGTATGAACCGATGACCGCCTCGGAATGGACGTTCCTCGAAGATCAGGTCTCCTCAGGCAACGAGAAAGGCTAACTTCCGGTCTTCTGAGGGACCATGCACCGGATATTCACCTTTGTTCTTCTTGCCAGTGCCACGTTGTTGGCCCGTGCCACGCACATCATCGGTGGCGAGATCTACTACGATGACCTGGGCAACGGCCAGTACCAGGTGACCCTCACCCTATACCGCGACTGTGGAGGCATCGCCTTCGATGGAACTGCGGCCATTGGTGTGTTCTCCGGGATGGGTGAGTACCTTTTCCACCAGAGCCTCCCATTCCCCGGTGGGTCCTTCGTTCCCATCGAGCTCGACTCGCCCTGCTTGACGCTGCCGCCCGATGTCTGCGTGGAGACCGCTTCATACACCGGTGTCTTCAACCTGCCACCGCGCGCTGATGGCTACATCCTGGCCTATCAGCGGTGCTGCCGCACGGACGAGATCGTGAACCTGCCCAACCCGGGCGACCTGGGCCTCACCTGCACTGTGCAGATCCCCGGGGAACCCCATTCCAACAACAGCTCTCCGCGTTTCAACGAGCTTCCTCCGGTCGCCTTGTGCCAGGGGGCTCCGCTGGTGTTCGATCATTCCGCCACGGACCCCGATGGCGATCAGCTGACCTATTCGCTCTGCACGCCCTTCAATGGCGGTACGGCCTTGGCGCCACAGCCTGTTCCGCCCGGTCCGCCGCCATATCTGCCTTTGCCTTGGGGCACCGGGTACAGTGCTGCATACCCGATCGATTCCGACCCGGCCATCGCCATCGATCCGGTGACCGGTGTGCTCACGCTCACCCCCACGGTGATCGGCAACTTCGTGGTCGCCGTCTGCGTGCAGGAGGTCCGCGATGGGGTGCTGCTATCCGAATCGCGTCGCGACTTCATGTTCAGCGTGGTGGCCTGCGATGCCATCATCAACGCGGAGATCCAGCCACAGCAGCAGTTCTGCTCCGGTCTGTCCTTCCAGTTCGGCAACAACAGCAACGGGGCTCAGAACTATGTGTGGGACTTCGGTGATCCCACCACCACTGCCGACACCTCCACGCTTTCGTCCCCCGCGTGGACCTACAACGAGCCCGGCGTATATGAGGTGACGTTGGTGGCCAACCCCGGCGAGGTGTGCGCCGATACGACCGTGGTCAGCTTCCAGGCCTTCATCGCGCCGCAGGTCAGCTTCGTTCCTCCGCCACCGGCGTGTGGGGATACCACGGTGGTGCTTGAGGCCCAAGGTGCGTTCGGTGCCACGGCCACCATCGCCTGGTCGTTGGGCGCACAGGCCGATCCGATGACCGCCACGGGCAGTCCGGTGCAAGTGAGCTATCCCGCAGCCGTGCAGCAGACCGTCATGCTCACCGTCACGGAGAACGGATGCCTGGGCACGGCCACTGGTGCCGTCATCACCTATGCGCAGCCCGAAGCGCTCTTCACGGTCTTCCCGGCCTCCCCGCAGCTGGTGGGCACACCGTTCACCTTCACGGACATCTCCGCGCTGAATGGTACCAGTATCATTGAACGCAACTGGACCGTGAACGGGCAGCAAGTGGCTGGTGACGTAGCCGAATGGGGAGCCGGGGATTGGCAGCCGGGTACCTATACCGTGACCTTGCAATTGACCAGTGCCAACGGTTGCACCTCCAGCTACACCATGACCATCGTGGTACTGCCGGGTGAGATCGACATCCCCAACGTGTTCAGCCCGAACGGTGATGGCGAGAACGAGACCTTCTCGATCCTGGACATCGGCTACTACCCGAACCGGTTGACGGTCTTCAACCGGTGGGGCATGCCGGTGTACGAGACGTCGAACTACCGGAACCAATGGAAGGGAGAGGATGTCCCCGATGGGACCTACTACTATGTGCTGGTGCTCGATGATGGCCGTGAATTCACCGGACACGTGACCCTGCTCCGATGACAGGACCGATGCAGTTGCGGATGTGCCCGGCGGTGTGGAGCAGCACCGTGGTGGCCTGCATGCGCTGCATGGCCATGGCGCTGATGCTGCTGACCGCGCTGGCAGCGAAGGCCACGCACATCATCGGCGGCGAGATGTACTACGACCACCTGGGTGGGAACCAGTACCTGATCACGCTGGACCTGTACCGCGATTGTGGCCCCGACAACCAGAACGGGACGGGCTTCGATTTCGAGGCCCAGCTTGGCGTCTTCAGTACCTCCGGAGTGCTGCTGTTCACACAGGACATCACCGATCCGGGAGAGACCATCGTGCCCGTTGATCTGAACGACCCGTGCCTGGCCACACCTCCCGAGGTGTGCGTGGCCACCACGCGTTATCAGGCCACGCTCACCCTGCCGCCCATCGCTGGTGGGTATGTCATCGCGTATCAGCGCTGCTGCCGCACACCGGCCCTGGTGAACCTGCAGGGGCAGATGGGCCTCACCTGCACCATCAACGTACCTGCGCCCCCCAATGCGGTGAACAGCAGTCCGCGCTTCAATGCCTACCCGCCCGTGGCGCTGTGCCTGGGGCGCGACATGGTGATCGACCAGTCGGCCACCGACCCGGACGGTGACCAGTTGGTGTACGAGCTTTGTGCGCCGTTCCAAGGTGGCGATGCGATCAACCCCGCGCCCCAGCCGCCCGCCGGACCGCCCTACCTGGCGGTGAACTTCGCGGCGGGGTACAGTGCCGCATCGCCCATCAACTCGGCCCCGCCCATCGCCATCAATGCATCCAACGGGACCATCACGGTGCATCCCACCCTGCAGGGGGCCTTCACCATCGGTGTGTGCGTGTCCGAGTTCCGGAACGGGGTGTTGTTGAGCACGGTGCGGCGCGATTTCATGTTCAAGGTGGTGGTGTGCGATGTCACGGTGATCTCGGCCATCTCCGATCAGAATGATCTCTGCGCTGGCCTGACCCAGAGCTTCGGCAACGAGAGCATCAATGGCACCTTCTGGTCCTGGGATTTCGGGGATCCCTCCACGGAGGCGGACACATCATCCGCGGACACCCCGCAATGGACCTACGCCACGCCCGGTGTCTACACGGTCACGCTGATCGCCAATCCGGGTTGGCCCTGCGCTGATACGACTGCCAGCCAGTTCAATGTGTTCCCCGTGCTCGATGTCAGCTTCCAACGGCCGCCCATCCGATGCCCTGGGGAGGATGCCGCCCTGGTGGCAGAAGGTGTATTCGGTGCGAACGCGCAGTTCGCGTGGGACATGGGCGCTGCCGGTTCGCCGCCCCTGGCCCAAGGGCCTTCCGCCACCGTGGCCTATCCGGGGCCTGGTACCTATGCGGTGACCTTGTCTGCCAGTGAGAACGGCTGCTCCGACACGTTCACGGATTCCGTGGTGGTGCATCCGCGACCCGTGGTCGACTTCCTCAACGACCCGTTCGCCTGTGTGGGTGAGGCGCTCACGTTCGCGAGCCTGGCCGAGGCCTGGACCCCGATCGCACTGGCTTGGGAGCTGGGTGATGGCAACGTGACCAGTGACAGCACCTTCATGCATGCCTATGCCGAGGCCGGCATGTACCCGATCACGCTCACCGCATCCACCGATAGCGGCTGTGTCGCCACGGTGACAGAGACGCGTCCAGGTGCGGTGCAGGTGTTCCCCAACCCCGTGGCAGCCTTCACGGCACTGCCTGTGGAGGTCTCCCTGATGGACCCCGTGGTGGAGATCGAGGACCGTTCCGTGGATGCGACGAGCTTCACCTACACCATCGGTGATCTGGTGGTGTACGATGTGCCCTTCTTCGAGCATGAGTTCGATGATGGAGGGCATTTCGTCATCACCCAGGTGGTGACATCGGGCGAAGGATGCACGGACAGTACGACACGCGTTGTCACAGTGAGCGATCACCTGCTCTATGTGCCCAATGCCTTCACGCCGGATGGGGATGGGCTGAACGATACGTGGGCGCCTTCGGTGCGTGGCGCAAGGCTTTACGAGCTCGTCGTCGTTGATCGGTGGGGCCGGGCAGTGTTCCGCACGACCGATCCGAAGGCCGCATGGAGCGGTGATGGACTGCCGCAAGGGGTGTACAACTACACCATCCGCCTGGCGGAGTTCGGCCCGTACCGCAAGGAGTACAACGGGCACGTGACCCTGCTGCGCTGAGCCGGTCAGTCGGCCTGGCGTTCCATGTCCACGTGCGGAATGCCGTCCCAGTCGTAGTCCGGACCTGTTCGCGTGAAGCCATGGCTGCCGTAGAAGCCCTCCAGCTGGGCTTGTGCGGAAAGCATGGAGCGCCGGGTGCCGAAGCGTTCCTTGAGCGTGTTCAGGACATGGTCCATCAGTTGATGGGCGATGCCGCTTCCGCGCAGGTCGGGATGCACCACCACCCGCCCGACGCGCCGCAGGCCGCCCGGTGGTGCGGGCAGGATGCGTGCGCACGCCACCACCTGTCCGGCTTCGGTGGTGCCCAGCACATGCAGGGCCTCCGGGTCACGACCGTCCACTTCCGGGTATGCGCAGCGCTGCTCCACTACGAAGGTGTCCACGCGCAGTTTCAGCAGGTCATGCACCTCATGTGGGGTGAGGGCATCGAACGGAACGGTGCGCCAATGGATGGTCATGCGGTCACAGGCTCAAGGGTGCCGTCGCGAACATAGAGCAAGGCGCCTTCCACCTGGGCATGACCGAGCTCGTTCAGGAGCGTCATGTAGGAGCGCACCTGGGTCTGATGCTCGGGGCGTGCCGCGCCGGTCTTGATGTCCAGCACGCGCGCCCGTTCACCGTCGATCACCACACGGTCCGGGCGATGTGACCGGCCTTCGCGGTCGATGATGGTGGCCTCGGTGCGGATGATGAGGCCGGTACCGAACCAGGGGGCCAGCTGCGGATCGGTGAGCAGTGCGCGCAGGCGGCCCTCGATGGCCTGCGCCTGTTCGTGGCCAAGACCACCGGCATCCACGGCCTCCTGCAGCGCCCTTTGCAGGTCATCCACCGTGCCCACGCGGGCCAGCAGGTCGTGCACCACCTGTCCGAAGGAGCGGAACGGGTCCGGATCGGCCGGGTCCCAATCCTCGGGGCGTTCCTGGCGCCAGCGGATGGTGGCCGGGCGGTCCGGCGTGGAGACGTCCCGCAGATGGTCCACCGGTGATGGGGCGGGGCGGGGAGGAGCGGCGGCCCGTTCGCCAAGCACCAGCTTTCCATCGGTCCCGTGCTCGGCCATGTAGGCCAGCAGGTCGCGGGTCACCGCATCGGTCGCATCCTCGGGCACCAAGGCATGCAGCCGGTGAACAGGGCGGGTGAAGGCCACATAGAGCAGGTTGATCTGGTCCAGCTGTTGCAGGCCGGTCTCCTCCACCAGCTCCTGTAGGCCCGTTGCGCGCAGGGCCTTGCTGTTGCGCACCAGCGCCTGTTCCAGTTCAGGCACCGCCGGGCGCGGGTCCACCCACAAGCGCTCGCCGTGGTCGCCGCGGGTGCCCATGCTGGCCGTGGGCAGGATCACCACCGGGAACTCGAGGCCTTTCGCCTTGTGCACGGTCATCACCTGCACGGCCTCGCCATTGGCGGGTGGTGCCACGCTGCGGTCGCTGCCCTTGCCCTCCCAGTGCTCGAGGAAACCGCCGATGTCCGGTCCATGGTCCACGTTCCAGGCCCGGGCCTCGTCCAGGAAGGCGAGCACCTGCGCTTCTTCCGCCGGGCGCAGTCCCACGGCATGGGCCATGCGCCCCAGCAGTTCGGTGAGGGTGGTGCGCGTGCGGTCCAGTCCATGCTGGGATGACCACGCCCGGACCAAGGCCACCGGGTCCCGAAGGGCCTCGCCAGCGAAGGGGTCCACCTCTTGGGCATCGGGGGCGGCATGCAGCCGGGCCCTGCGGTGCAGCACGCGCGCCGCCGCTGTGGCATCGCCCGCATGCATGGTACGGAGCAGGTCCACGAGCAGTTCGACCGCGGTATCGCCGGCCAGTTTCAGTCCATCGGGCGAGATCACCCCGAAGCCATGCTTCACCAGGTGTTCCGCCACGTTGCGGCCCTGTCCGGTGGTGCGTACCAGCACTGCTACATCGCCTGGCCGGAAGCCGTCCGAGATGGCCTCCTGCACGCGTTGCAACACGAAGCCGGCCTGCAACGCGTTCCGGTCCTCGCCCTTCAGCTCCCGTGGGATGGCCTGCAGTTCCACCAGGCCGGACCGATCGCCGGCGCTCTGCTGCGCGTGCTCGTGGTAGACGGTGCGCAGGTCATCGGGCAGGGTGGCCGATAGACTGCCGAAGAGCGCGTTGTTGAAGCCCACCACCACAGGCGAGGACCGGCGGTTGTGCACCAGCGGTTCGCGGCGCACGAAGTTCCGTTCCAAGGTGCGCTCCCGGGTGCGCTCCACCTCGCTGTCCCCGCGACCGTGCACCTTGGGCAGTTCCACAAAGAGCCGCACTTCGCCGTTCCGCCAGCGGTAGATGGCCTGTTTGGCATCGCCCACCAGCAGCGCGCTTCCTCCGGAGGAGAGGGCGTTCTCGATCAAGGGGAGCAGGCAGGCCCATTGCAGCAGGGAGGTGTCCTGGAACTCATCGATGAGGAAGTGGCGGTACCGTTCGCCCATGCGTTCGTAGATGAAGGGCACGGGTTCATCCTGCACCACCGCGGCCACCTTGCGGGTGAGGTCGCTGAAGAAGGCTACGGCATCCTCCTGCTTGATGTGTTCCAGGTGGCGGTCCAGCTCGTGCAGGGCAAAGGTGGCGGGCAGTTCCCGGGCCACGGCACGGCGCAGCAGATAGAGTGGCAGTCCGTCCTTGAGTGCCTGGCCAGCCCGCTCGAACAGATCCGTGAGCAGGGGCGCGATGCGATCGAGCGCGGCCTTGGCGGAGGCATCGGCCTTGGTGGAATGCCATTTCCCGGTCTCGATGGGTTTGCGGGCATTCGTTCCGGCGGGCTCCCACTCGCCTTCGGACCGGGCCAGTTTGCGGAAGAAACCGAGGATGCCGGTCTTGCCATGCGCGATATCCGCCTCGGTCAGGCCGGCCGCTTGGATGGCCTCGAGCGCCTCGCGGCCGATGCCCTGGATGGTGCATCGGAAGGCCGCCTCCTGTGCACGCAGGCGACCGGTGAGCGCCACCAGTTCGCCGGCATCCAAGGCGCGGAGCTGGGCCAATGGCGCCAGGGCGCTCTCCTTCAGTAGTTCGCCGGCCAGCGCGCGCAAGGGACGTTCGGGGTCCCACTTGCCCTCTTCATGCAGCAGTTGCAGGCAGGCCTCGGTGAGGATGGCGGTCACGCGTTCGTCCACACCTGCTTCGCCCACCAGGGCCTCCACGGCGGCGTTCAGATAATGGTCCTGGTCGGTGGTCATCCGCAGGTCGTGGTCCAGCTGCAGGTCGCGGGCAAAGGGGCGCACCACGCGGCGTGTGAAGGCGTCGATGGTGCTGATGGCCACCTCGCCCCAGTGGTGCAGCATGTGCTTCAGCACCCGGTCCGCGCGGTGGGCGATGGCAGCAGGGTCCAGGCCGGTGCGGGCCTGAAGGTGTGCCATCACGTCGGCGATCGCACCGTTGTCCGTTCGCTGTGCGGCCAGGTCCAGCAGGTAGCCGAGGACCCGTTCCTTCATCTCGCCGGCGGCCTTGTTGGTGAAGGTGAGGGCGAGGGCCTGGCGGTAGGCGGCGGGGTCCTCACCGGAAAGGCAGAGCTCCAGGTAGTGCTTCACCAGGGCATGGGTCTTGCCGGCACCGGCGGAAGCGTGCAGCACAGCGAACATGGCGGGGAAGTTACTTGTGACGATGGTGTGGCACCGCAGTGAGGAGTATCACCTTTCGCCTGGGGCGTGCTGACGTAAATTTGTTCGACGAGTGGAGGAGGGTTGTTCCCGTCCTACCCGAAAAGAACCTGCGCATGCAACGCTACGCACCGATCCTGTTCCTTCTGCTGCTGGTGGCCGGATGCCGGGAGGATGAGCCCATCACGCCCTCGCCGACCACCGGTACCCTTCGTCTGACGCTGGTGCCCGAATGGGAGGGAGCCCCGATGGAGCGCTTTACGGAGTACCGGAACATCTCGGATTACCGGATGACGGTGGAGCTCCTGAAGATGCACCTGGGCGAGCTACGCCTGGTGAACAATAGCGGGGAGCAGCGCATGGCCGAAGCCACCTACTGGGATCTGGGCGAGGGGCCGGTGACCCAGGCATGGACGGTGCCCAAGGGGACCTATGCCTCCTTCCTCGGGGCGCTGGGTGTACCCTCGGACCTCAACTACGCGGATCCGGCGGGCTATGGCCCGGGACACCCGTTGAACGTGAGCAATGGCACCTATTGGAACTGGGCCACGGGCTATCGCTTCGTGATGTTCGAGGGCCGCTATGATCCGGACCCTGCAAGTACGGCGCCACTGATCAGCGCATTCTCCATCCACACCGGGATGGACACCTGTTACACGGAGCTTGACCTGACGCCGTCGTCGCCGATCGTGATCAATGGTGGTGGCAACACAACGGTCACGGTGCGCATTGCGGTGGACCGCTTCTTCCATTCACCCACCGGTACGATCGACCTGGCTACTGAGAACACGGCACACGGCAGCAATGTCCCGCTGGCGTTGAAGTTCACGCGGCATGTGAAGGAGGCCTTCGAGGTGGAATGAGGTGGCCGGTCGCCATAGCGGTGATGGGCTTGCTGGCGCTGGCCTCTTGCCGGAAGGAGACCGGTACGGAGCCGATGGAGGATGCGCCGTTCGCGCTGCAACTGCCTCCCGGATTCACCATGCCAGTCGTACCGCCGGACAATCCGCTCACCCAGGCCTCCGTGGAACTGGGCAAGGCGCTGTTCTTCGATCCCCGCTTGTCGCGTGATGGCACGGTGTCCTGTGCCTCGTGCCACCTGCCGTCCAAGGCGTTCAGCGATACCGCCCGCGTGAGCGTGGGCATCGAGGGGCGCACCGGCTTCCGCAACTCCCCGTCGCTGGGCAATGTGGGCTATCATGCGGCCTTCTTCCGCGATGGTGGCGTGCCCACGCTGGAGCAGCAGGTGATCGCGCCGATCCATGACGTGGTGGAGATGGACCATGACATCAACCGGGTGGCCGCTCTGCTCCGCGAGGAGGATCTCTACCGCAGGCTGAGCCGGGTGGCCTATGGCCGTGAACTGGACGCCTGGGTGGTGACGCGTGCCATCGCGAATTACGAGCGCACGCTGATCAGCGGCTGGTCGCGTTACGACCGGTACATCCAAGGGGAGCTTACCGCTCTTACGGAGCAGGAGCTGCGCGGGCTGGCGCTCTTCAACAGCGAGGAACTCAACTGCACGGCCTGCCACAGTGGCTTCGACCTCAGCGACCATGCCTACCACAACGTGGGGCAGTACTTCGACTATACCTCGGACCCAGGACGCGGCCGCATCACGCTGCGACCGGAGGATGTGGGCCGGTTCAAGACCCCCTCGTTGCGCAACGTGGCGCTCACGGCACCGTACATGCACGATGGAAGCATGCCGACGTTGAAGCACGTGATCGACCATTTCGCCAGCGGCGGACTTCCCCATCCCAACCGTGATCCGGAAATGCGCACCTTCACCATCACCGAGGAGGAGAAGGCCGACCTGATCGCCTTCCTCGGAAGTCTCACGGACGAACGCTCCCTGGACCAACTGCCATGATCCGTCATCGGACCTCCCTTTCCCTGCTGGGCCTGCTGGGCCTGGTGACCGCCTTCACCGCGTGCCGCAAGGAGACCCCGGAGGAGACACCGGACGCTGGTCCAGATGGGCCCACTTGGACGCCCACCCCCTACACCGTGGAAGTGCCGCCGACCCTATCGGCCATGCCGATCCCGGCCGACAACCCCTTCACCGTGGAGGGGATCCGGTTGGGCCGGTTCCTGTTCTACGAGGAGCGCTTGTCGGGCAACAACACACAGAGCTGTGCCTCCTGCCATGCGCCCGAGGTGGCCTTCACCGACCACGGCAATCAGTTCAGCGTGGGCATCGACGGCATTGCAGGGAACCGCAATTCCATGGCCATCCAGAACGTGGCCTGGGAGTCCAGTTACTTCTGGGATGGCCGCGCCGCCACGCTGGAGGAGCAGATCCTCCAACCGGTGGAGAACCCGATCGAGATGCACGAGACCTGGCCCAATGCGGTGGCGAAGCTGGAGGCCGATAGTGTGTACCCCACGCTCTTCCTTCGCGCCTTTGGTACGCCGGGCATCACCAAGGAGCGTGCGGCCAAGGCCATGGCGCAGTTCCTCCGCACCATGATCAGCGGCGATTCCAGGTTCGACAAGTTCATGCGCGGTGAGGAGCAACTTTCCGTGGAGGAGCAGCTCGGCTTCCAGCTGACGCTCCTGGAAGGCGGTATTCCACCGGCAGTACCGCTGGGTCAGGGAGGCGCGGATTGTTTCCACTGCCATCCGCACGGTGGCGGGCGCTTCACGGACGGCATTCTGCGTAACAACGGCCTCGATCCGCAATCCGCCTGGACCGACCTGGGGCTGGGCGGATGGACCGGTCTCCCACAGGACATGGCCAAGTTCAAGACGCCCTCCTTGCGGAACGTGGCGCTCTCGGCACCCTACATGCACGATGGCCGCTTCCAGACCCTGGAGGAGGTGATCGAGCACTACAACAGCGGTGGTCATCCTTCCACGACCATCGATCCGAACATGAAGTTCACCACGGGTGGCCTGCAGCTGTCGGCGGAGAAGAAGGCCCAGCTGATCGCCTTCCTGCACACGCTCACCGATACGGCGTTCGTGAACAACCCGGCCTTCCACGATCCGGGACCGCCGACCTTGGAGTAGTGCTCATGGCGGATCCTGGGACCTGCTCAGGCTGCTTCCACGCTGGGCACCTCGGGTGACCATTCCGTGCATCGCATGCGGTCGGCGAAGGCTGCTGGTTTGAAGATGCTCCGGCCCAGCAGCATGCGTGCGCATTCCTGCACACCCTCGGTGATGCTCGGGTGCGGGTGCACCAGCTCGGCGAGCTCACGCACGGGGATGCCGAGGCGGATCATGAGCGCCACGGCCTCGATGGCGCTGGAGGCATGTTCGCCCACGGCCCGCATACCCAGGATGCGCATCTCCGCATCGTTGGTGACGATCAGCTTGAAGAAGCCCTTGGTGCGACGCATGGCGATCGCACGGGCCAGGCAGGAGTAGTCGATGCGGGCCACGCGGTGTGCGATGCCCCGCTTGCGACATTCCTGTTCGTTCAGCCCCACGCCGGCCACTTCGGGGTCCAGGAACATGATGGTGCTGATGTTGTCGTAGCTGAGCCTGTCGGTGCGGCCCGCCCAGATGCGCTCCACGGCATGGCGGCCTTCCATTTCACCGAGGTTCACCAGCATGTTGGTGCCGGTCGCATCGCCCACCACATGGACGTGCGGCACAGCGGTGCTCGTGTCGTTTACGGCGATCAGTCCGCTCTTCGGGTCGATGGGGAGACCTGCCTGTTCAAGGCCGAGCCCGCTCAGGTTCGCCACGCGGCCCACGGCGAGAAGCGCTTTTTCCACGCGCACCGTCTCGATGCGGCCGTCGGCATAGGAAAGGCTGTATTCCACTTCCTGGTCCACCACCTGGATGCGGTCCAGGGTGGCGCTGCGGTGGATCACCACCCCCTTGCGTTCCAGGTTGCGGGCGATGAGCTCGCTCACATCGGCATCCTCGAAGGGCAGGATGCGTTCGGCGCGGTCGATGAGGTGCACGCGTGTGCCGCCGAGGTTGGCGAAGATGGTGGCGAACTCACAGCCGATCACTCCGGCCCCGATGATCACGATGCTGCGGGGCTGCTGCTCCAGGGAGAAGATGCCATCGCTGGACAGGATGTGGCGCTCATCGGTGGCGATGGTGGGCAGGCTGCGTGGCCGGCTCCCGGTGGCGATGATGATGTGCGCGGCGGTAATGTCGAGGGTGGTGCCCGGTCGTTCGATGCGGATGGCGTTGGGCCCCGTGAACGAGGCCTGGCCGCGTTCATGCCGGAACTGGCCGTTGCCGGTGGTGGCGAGCAGCTGCATGTGGCAGGCGTGCAGGTACTTCCGCTCGAAGGCGGCCTCGTTCACCGTGCGTTGCACCTCCTCCCAGCTGAGCCGCAGCGGCTCACGGCCACGGTCACGCATGAGCTCGTTGGTGCTGGAGACGCGCTGGGCGATCTCCCACATCGTCTTGGAGGTGAGCGCCCCATTGAAGATGCCAGTGCCCCCGATGCGGTCGCGCTCCACGAGGAGCACCCGTTTGCCGAGATCGATCGCCCGCATGGCGGCCGCGTACCCTGAGGGGCCGCCGCCGATCACGCACAGGTCATAGTGATGCATGGTGTCCAGGAGTGTCCGGTGGCGCCTTTGTACGCGGGCTACGCCACAGGGTTCGGTCGGCCGTGGAACGCAGGGCCTGGTCGTTCCGGAGGAAGACTTCGTCGTTCACGGGGTGTGTTCCCCGTATCCTTTACCGGTTCCGGTGCGTACGAGGGGGCGAACGCTCCATCCGTGCGCAGATCCATCGCATCGATCATCGCGGCCGGGACCCTGTCCGCGGCCGTGGCGCAGTGCCCCCTGCTCTACGACTACTATGGCGTGCCTGTGGCCGCCCCGGAGTGGTACAGTTGCTCGGGTACGGCGTTCACCCTGTTGATCGCCACGCCGAACACGGTGGGGGCCTACACGGTGGATTGGGGTGATGGCAGCCCGCTGCAGAGCGGCGCCGGCCTGATGCCACCCTTGTCGGTGAGCCATACCTACCCGGGTACCGTGGCCACGTACACGGTGACCTTCACCGAAGTGGCCACCGGCTGCGTGGTGACCGGCACGCTGACGATGGAGCAGAGCACCAGCGCCTCCATCCAGATCCCCGTGGGCGGGCTCACCCAGGTGTGTGCCCCGCATGCCGTGGAGTTCATCAACAGCAGCACCAACGTCTCCCCGAACACGGTGTTCACCTGGGACTTCGGCGACGGTTCACCGCTGTTGACCTTCGACCACACCAACTGGGGCCAGATCATTTCGCACACCTACGAGCAGGGCACCGTGGATTGTGAGACCACGGTGCGGCTGACCGCGGAGAACACCTGCAACACGCTGCAAGGCGGTGCCAGTTTCGCCACTTTCAATCCCATCCGCATCTGGGACATTGATGATGCGAGCATCGCCGCCAGCGCCACGCTGCTCTGTTGGCCCGACCGCACCGTCACCTTCGCGAACACCACCGAACGCAACTGCTTCCAGCAGGGCAACATCTTCCAGCGCTACGAGTACTGGAACTTCGGCGACTACTGGGGCACGGGTCAGGACTCGATCATCGACTGGACCCCCTGGCCGCCGACCTTCCCGCGCACCATCCAGTATCCCGGCATCGGCACCTACGAAGTGATGCTGCTGGACAGTAACTACTGCGGTATTGACACGGCCTTCATCACGGTCACCATCGTTCCGCCACCCTCCGTCACCCTCACCGCCACGCCGGATACCATCTGCGCAGGCGGCACCGTAAGCTTTGATGAGACCACGGCCGGTGGTGCCAACTACTTCCAGTGGAACTACGGC
This sequence comes from Bacteroidota bacterium, assembly GCA_963169595.1. Classification (GTDB taxonomy): domain Bacteria; phylum Bacteroidota; class Bacteroidia; order Flavobacteriales_F; family PHOS-HE28; genus PHOS-HE28. The sequence goes on from CAUJFM010000020.1 coordinate 21,298, forward strand.
ACGGGCGGTGGCTTCCAATGGACCGGTGCGGGGGATCAGGCCTTCACCTATAACAACCCCGGCACCTACACTGTCTCGTATGCCGCGAGCATCCAAGGCGCCACGGCGGGTTGTGCCGATACGGCCTCCGTGACCGTCACGGTGCTGCCAAGGCCAACGGCGGACTTCACCCTGGACCAGGATGCCGCCTGTGATTCCATCACGGTCACCATCACCGATGCCTCGTTGGATGCGCTCACGTATGACTGGGACTTCGGCGATGGCACCACAAGCACGGATGCCGATCCGCCGCCCCATACCTACACCGCTCCCGGTACCTACACCATCACCCTCACGGTGACCAATGCATTGGGCTGCACGCACAGCTTCTCCCGCACGGTGAACGTGTATGCGCCACCTACCGTGGCCATCCAGGCCACGGGCTTGTGCTTTGGCGAGCTCGCGCAGTTCACCCCGGTGATCACCACCGCTCCCGGGAACCCGGTGACCACCTGGTCCTGGGACCTTGGGGACGGCACCACCAGCACTGAGGAGGAACCCACGCACCAGTATGCAGCGGCCGGCACCTACATCGTTTCGCTGGCGGTGACCACGCCATACTGCGGCAACAGCGGTACGCAATGGGTGAGCGTGCAGGCCCGTCCGGTGGCCGCCTTCGTGCCCAGCGCGGTGCTCGGTTGTTCGCCGCTCACGGTGTCGTTCACCAACAACAGCACCGGCGCATCGCAATACAGCTGGTCCTTTGGTGATGGGGCGAACTCCACGGATGCAGCGCCCTCCCACACCTTCCTGAACAACACGGCTGCGGACACGGTCTACACGGTGCAGCTGGTCGCTGCCTCGGCCTTCGGCTGTGTGGACACCACCGCGCTGGCCATCACTGTGGCCCCCGGGGTGGTGGCGGGCTTCGTGCACAACGCACAGCCCGGTTGCGCGCCGCTGGATGTGACCTTCCAGAACACGAGCACCGGTGCCACGAGCTACCTCTGGGACTTCGGTGACGGTACCACCAGCACCCAGGTAAGCCCGCCGCACACCTACGTCAACAACACCTACTTCCTGAGCATCATGCAGGTGACGCTCACCGCGATCTCCGCTGCAGGATGCCAGGCCAGCCTTACCCAGTCCATCACCGTATACCCGACCCCCGACTTCAATTTCGTGGCGGAGCCGGACAGCGGATGCAGTCCGCTCACGGTGACCTTCCCCAGCGTGGTGGGTGCGGTGAGCTACCAATGGGACTTCGGCGATGGGGCCACCGGCGCCGGGCCCTCGCCCACGCACACCTACATCAACAGTACCACCAATGAGCTTGTGCTGCCGGTGACGCTGGTCGGAGCGAATGCCTTCGGTTGTGTGGACACCGCCACCGCCACCGTAACGGTCTATCCGAACCCCACCGCCCAGTTCACCATCGGGAACACGCAGGGGTGCCATCCCTTCACTGCGGACCTCACCAACCTGTCCACCGGTGGGGACCTGTTCACCTGGAGCTATGGCGATGGGACGATCTCCGACACGAGCAGCGCGGTCCATGCCCATACGTGGTACAACTACTCGGGTCCGGGCGCTGTGCAGCGCACGGTGACACTGACCGTGAGCACGGACCACGGATGCACGAGCACGATGTCCTTGCCGGTGGAGGTGTATCCGGCCATCACCGCCGCGTTCGTGGCGGACAGCCTGGGTTGCGCACCGCTACCCGTACAGTTCGCGAACGTGTCCGCCGGTGCGGTCACCTATGCCTGGACCTTCGGGGATGGACAGTTCAGCGCACAGGCCAGCCCGGCGCACACCTACTTCAACCAGGGGCTTACTGAGGTCATCTTCCATCCGACGCTGATCGCCACGTCGTCCTTTGGATGTGTGGATACGGCCACGGTGCCGGTGCGTGTGATGCCCCAGCCCTTGGCGCAGTTCGTGCCTGGGGTGGAGGCGGGTTGCCAGCCGCTCAATGTGCCCTTCCAGGACCTGAGCATCGGCGCGGTCCAACTGGACTGGAGCTTCGGTGATGGCGCCACCTTGTCCGCTGGGCCGGGTAACGTGAGCCACAGCTACGAGCACAGCGCTGCGGCCCCGGTCACCTTTACGGTGGAACTGCTGGCCACTTCGGACCAGGGTTGTACGGACACCACCACTGCGGCGATCGATGTCTATCCGGCGGTGCAGGCCCTGTTCAATGTGAACGAGGCAGGTTGTTCGCCCGTGACGGTGGACCTCACCAACCTGAGCAACGGTGCGAGCAGCTATGTGTGGGACATGGGGGATGGGACCCTGCTGGTGGGCGAGGAGCCCAGTTACACCTACGTGAACAATACGGCCTTCGATGTGGTGCGCACCATCACGCTCACGGCCACCTCGCCCTTCGGTTGCACGTCCACCATGACCCGTCAGGTGAACGTGTACCCCGTGCCCAGCGCATCCTTCCTCGCCACGCCCTTCACCCAGCAGTTCCCGGCCTCAACGGTGACGCTGACCAACACCAGCTCACCGGGCAACTGGGACCATGCGTGGTCGTTCGGTGATGGCACGGTCTCGCAGCTGCAGGCGCCGGGCACGCATACCTATGGCACTTGGGGCACCTTCACCATCACCCTCATCGTGAGCGGCACCTTCTGCACGGACACCGCCACACAGGAGGTGGTGATCACCCCGCCGCTGCCCACCGCGAGCTTCCTGGGACAGGGCGAGGGGTGTGCACCGCTCACGGTGGCCTTCACCAACACCTCCTCGCAGGGATTGAGCTACCAGTGGAACTTCGGGGACGGCGGCACCAGCACGGCCGACCAGCCCACCTACACCTACAATGTGCCGGGCACCTACACGGTCACACTGACCGCCTTCGGGATCGGCGGGGGCGTGGCCACGGCGGTCAAGGTGGATTCGGTGGTGGTCCATCCACGGGCCACGGCCTTCTTCGTGCTGCAGCCCGAGGAGGTGGTGATACCCTCGCAGCCGGTTTTCACGTACAACCTCTCAGCCAACGCCACGAGCTACCTCTGGGACATGGGTGACGGGACCACTTACGACAGCTTCAACCCGGTGCACTACTACACCGAAGGTGGATCGTATGACGTGACGCTGGTGGCGAACAATCAGTGGAACTGTCCGGACACCTTCCGCCTGGAGGCCGCCACCACGGCCATCGCCAGCGGGGAGATCCAGTTCCCGAACGCATTCACGCCGGGCACCGGTGGCCCGACGGACGGCAGCTACGATCCGAACAGCTTCGAGAACGATGTGTTCTTCCCCCTCCATGAAGGGGTGGAGAAGTACCGCCTCGAGATCTTCAACCGATGGGGCGAACTGCTGTTCGTCTCCGAGGATGTCCACAAGGGCTGGGATGGCTGGTATCGCGGCCAGCCCGCCAAGCAGGATGTATATGTCTGGAAATGCCACGCCACCTTCAGCGACGGACGCGAGACCGTACTGAAGGGCGATGTAACCCTTTTGCGCTGATCACCATGCGACGTCACCTCACTATCCTGTTCATGCTCTGCACCGTGGGATCCCTCCATGCGCAGCAGTACAAGCGACCGCACAACCAGCTCCTGGACCAGGCTAAGGCCCTGCTGGCCCAGGAGGAGTATGAGGAGGCCGCCAAGCTGTACAAACGTCTCCTGCCGGTGGACACTGCCTTCGTGGAGGTGTACTATGAGTACGGCGTCTGCCTGGTGAATCTGCCAGGCCAGCGCGACAAGGCGGTGCCTCACTTGGAGCGCGCCGTGCGCGGCGGGCACACCGAGGCCCACTTCGAACTGGCCCAGTTGCGTCACCGCGCACAACGGTTCGATGAGGCCGTGGACCTGCTGCATCGGTACAAGCAACTGCACTACCGGGCCGTCCGTGATGAGGAGGTGGACCGCCGTATCGCGATGGCTGTCACCGCCATGGAACTGACCAAGCACCCCGTGGACCTGAAGATCCGGAACATGGGCAGCACGATCAACTCGGAGGCGCACGACTACTGCCCGTTGGTGACCGCGAACGGGTCCACCATGTACTTCACCTCGCGCCGCGAGGGCAGCATGGGCCGCGCGAAGGACCTCACGGGACAGTACTACGAGGACATCTATGTGGCGCATCGCACCGATGGCATCTGGGGCTTCGCCAAGAACGCGGGTGCACCGCTCAATTCGCTGGTGCACGATGCCACCGTGGGCCTCAACCCGGACGGCAGTTCCATGATCATCTACCGCACGCAGAAGGACCTGGTGAGCGGCGATCTCTACGAGTGCCGCCAGCAGGGCCGCACCTGGCAGGCGCCGGTGCTTATGACGGACAAGATCAACGGAAAGACCCATGAGCCTAGCGCCAGCATCGCGCCAGGTGGTGACGAGATCTACTTCACCAGTGATCGTCCGGGGGGCTACGGTGGCCGCGACCTGTACCGCATCCGTCGCCTGCCGAACGGGGAGTGGAGCATGCCCCTGAACCTCGGGCCCAAGGTGAACACCGCGTTCGACGAGGATGCCCCCTTTATCCACAGCGATGGGGTCACGCTCTTCTTCAGCTCGAACGGGCACAACACCATGGGCGGGTACGACATCTTCAAGGCCACCCTGGTCGATGCCGACATGAACGGCTGGAGCGTGCCCGAGAACATGGGCTATCCGCTGAACACGGTGAACGATGACATCTATTTCAGCCTCAGCGCTGATGGGTTCACCGGGTACTTCTCCAGCGA
>CAUJFM010000021.1 GCA_963169595.1 Bacteroidota bacterium
ACGCCCTCGGTGGGCTCGGCGCGCTCCCGTGTGCGCCCCTTGCGATCGCTGTCCAGGTAGCGGATCTCGAGGGTGCTCTGGCCGAGCACCTTCCCCTTCAGCACCTGGCCGTTCATCAGCACGATGCTGTCCTGCCCCAACGCGAACGATGCCACCAGGGCCAGGAGCAGGAGCAGAAGGGTGCGATGCATGATGGTCGCCAAAGATAGCCCTTGCCGAACAGCCCTGCCGGCGATCTGTTGCTGCTGCGGAGGACCGGCTTCGAGCAGGCATGCCCGCTATATTTGCACCGGTCCATGACCACCCCACCCCCCATGAACTTCGTGACCTATCAGGAGCGTCACATCGGACCCGACCCCGATGCGACCGCAGCGATGCTGCGCACCATTGGCGTCGGCTCCATCGATGAGCTCATCCAGCGCACCGTGCCGGCAGGCATCCGCGCCGCGCATCCGCTGGCCACTGGCGATGCACTTACCGAGCGCGACCACCTCGAGCACATGAAGGCGCTGGGGGCGAAGAACAAGGTGTTCCGCAGCTACATCGGCCTGGGCTTCAGCGGCACGGTGACCCCGCCGCCCATCCTGCGCAACATCTTCGAGAACCCCGGATGGTACACGGCCTACACGCCCTACCAGGCCGAGATCGCGCAGGGCCGCCTGGAGGCGCTGCTCAACTTCCAGACGATGTGCAGCGACCTCACCGGCCTGCCCATCGCCAACGCCAGCCTGCTCGATGAGGCCACCGCCATCGCCGAGGCCATGCACATGCTGTACGCGGCGCGTCCGAAGGAACTGGCCAACGCCCACAAGTTCTTCGCCGACAAGGGCCTCCTTCCTCAGAACATCGACGTGCTGCGCACCCGCTGCGCACCCATCGGCGTGGAACTGGTGGTCGGCGACGTGAACGCGATCGACCCTGCCGACGGCTACTTCGGCATCGCGCTGCAGTACCCCGCCCTCGATGGCAGCGTGAACGACCACCGCGCCATCGTGGCGAAGGCCAAGGCGGCCGGCGTGAAGACCGCCGTGTGCGCCGACCTGCTCTCGTTGGTGCTGCTGACGCCTCCGGGCGAGTGGGGCGCCGACGTGTGCGTGGGCAACAGCCAACGTTTCGGGGTACCCATGGGCTATGGCGGCCCGCACGCCGCGTTCTTCTGCACCACGGAGGAATACAAGCGCCTGATCCCCGGCCGCATCATCGGTGTGAGCCAGGACCGCCGCGGCCGTCGCGGCCTGCGCATGGCCCTGCAGACGCGTGAGCAGCACATCCGCCGCGACAAGGCCACCAGCAACATCTGCACCGCGCAGGCCCTGCTCGCCGTGATGGCCGGCATGTACGGCGTGTACCACGGTCCAGATGGACTGAAGCGCATCGCCGCCAACGTGCATGCCCACACCCGCAGCGTGGCCGAGGCCGCGAAGGCACTGGGCTACACCGTGGCCAACGGCAGCTTCTTCGACACCATCACCCTCAGCGGTGCCGATGTGAACAAGGTGCGCGCCGCGGCCGAGAAGCGGGGCATCAACTTCCGCTACGACGGCAGCAACGTGAGCATCGCGCTCGACGAGACGGTACGCCTGACCGATGCGAGCGACGTGGTGGCCGCCCTGGCCGAGGCCGTGGGCAAGCCCGCTCCGGCGCTCAGCGGCAACGGGGCCAGCATGGCCGTACCCGCCGACCTGCAGCGCACCAGCCCCATCCTCACCCACCCGGTGTTCAACACGCACCACACCGAGCTGGAGCTGCAGCGCTACATCAAGAAGCTTGAGAACAAGGACTTCAGCCTGATGCACGGCATGATCCCGCTGGGCTCGTGCACCATGAAGCTGAACGCTGCCAGTACGCTGATGCCGCTGAGCTGGCCCGAGTGGAACGCGCTGCATCCCTTCGCGCCGGTGGACCAGACCGAGGGCTACCAGGAGCTGTTCCGCGAGCTGAGCGACATCCTGGCCAAGGCCACCGGCTTCAGCGCCGTGAGCCTGCAGCCCAACAGCGGCGCACAGGGCGAGTATGCCGGCCTGATGGTGATCCGCGCCTACCACGAGGCCCGCGGCGACAAGCACCGTAACATCGCCCTGATCCCGAGCAGCGCGCACGGCACCAACCCCGCCAGCGCGGTGATGGCCGGCATGCAGGTGGTGGTGGTGAAGGCCACGGAGGACGGTCAGATCGATGTGGCCGACCTGAAGGCCAAGGCCGAGCAGTACAAGGACACGCTGAGCTGCCTGATGGTGACCTACCCCAGCACGCACGGCGTGTACGAGGCCGCCATCAAGGAGGTGACCAGCACCATCCATGCCAACGGCGGCCTGGTGTACATGGACGGCGCCAACATGAACGCGCAGGTGGGCCTCACCAGCCCGGGCGAGATCGGCGCCGACGTGTGCCACCTCAACCTGCACAAGACCTTCGCCATCCCGCACGGCGGCGGCGGCCCCGGCATGGGCCCCATCTGTGTGAACGACAAGCTGAAGCCCTTCCTGCCCGGCCATCCGCTGATCAGGACCGGTGGTGAGAAGGCGATCCCTGCCGTGAGCGCGGCGCCCTGGGGCAGCGCGTTGATCCTGTTGATCAGCTACGGCTACAGCAAGATGCTCGGCGGCAGCGGCCTCACTGACGCCACGCGCTACGCCATCCTCAACGCCAACTACCTCAAGGCGAAGTTGGAGAAGCACTATCCGATCCTGTACTTGGGCGACCAGGGCATGGTGGCGCACGAGATGATCCTGGACTGCCGCGAGTTCAAGCGCACCGCCGGCGTGGAGGTGGAGGACATCGCCAAGCGCCTGATGGACTACGGCTTCCATGCGCCCACGGTGAGCTTCCCAGTGGCGGGCACGCTGATGGTGGAACCCACCGAGAGCGAGGCGAAGCCCGAACTGGACCGCTTCATCGAGGCCATGATCGGCATCCGCCACGAGATCGCCGAGATCGAGAGCGGCAAGGCCGACAAGGCGGACAACGTGCTGAAGATGGCCCCGCACACCAGCGACGAGGTCTGCGCCGACACGTGGAGCCACCCCTACGGCCGCGAAAAGGCCGCCTTCCCGGCGAGCGTGAACCGCGACTGGAAGTACTGGCCCACGGTGAGCCGTGTGGACAATGCCTACGGCGACCGCAATCTGGTGTGCACCTGCCCGCCCATCGAAGAGTACGCCACGGCCGAGGCCTGAGCTGATCGACCAACCCTGATGAACGACCCCGCCCAACAGCGGGGTCGTTCCATTAGGCCCCCTCCGCACGAACCGGTAATTTCGCCCTCCTTCACGCCAACCGGCGCAGTCCCATGCACGCACGTCCCCTGCTCGTCCTCGCTTCCGCTTTTCTGCTCGGTCCAACTTGTGTGCACGGACAGGGCTCCGCGAAGGCCGCGACCTGCGTGGTGAGCTTCGATCTGGAGGACGGCACCTTCCCCGCGGGATGGACGAACCAGACCGTGGAGCGGCAGGATGCCCAAGGCAATGGACTGGGCGAATTCGTGGAGGCCTGGACCGTGGGCAATGCGCAGGAGGCCAACGGCGGCGGATTCTTCCCGGTGCCCGACCGTCCCACGGGCAACCGGTTCCTGATGGCCAACGACGATGCCGCGCCCTGCAACTGTGCCATGGGCGAGGTGGCCCT
>CAUJFM010000022.1 GCA_963169595.1 Bacteroidota bacterium
CGGCCCCGCTCGATCTTGGAGGCTTCGGTCTCCACGGCAGGTGCGAGTGCTTCTGCTGTCGGCTCGGGTTTGGGGCTGCCGCCGCATGCGGCCAACAGGGCCGTGGCGAACAATGCGCTGAAAGGCTTCAGTGTCTTCATCGGTTGGGTTGATCTTGGGGACTGGACGCCCGGGTGGTGTGGTTTGTTACAGCGCCGCTCCCGGAACGATCTTCGTGACCGGTTCCACCCTCCGGTATCCGCCCTGCATGCGCACCCACCCCATCATCGCCACGCTGCTCCGCCTGCGGCCGCTCTCCGATGAGGCCATCGCCGACCTGCACGCCATCATCCGGATGGAACAGCTCGAGCGCGGCACCGAACTGCTCCGCATCGGGCAGGTGGCACGGAACATGTTCTTCATCCACAAAGGGCTGGCACGCGTGTACTACCACCGCGAGGACAAGGACGTCACCGACTACTTCGCCATCGACGGGCAGTTCATCGGCGCCGTGCCCAGCCTGTTCACGCAGCAGCCCACGCACAAGGCCATCGAGCTGGTGGAGGACTCCGAGGTGTACCATTTCACCTCGAAGGACTTCGAGGCCTGCTGCGCCAAGCACCACGACCTGGAGAACGCCGCGCGCCGCCTCACGACCTTCGCCGTGATGCAGGAACAGCAACGCATCGAAAGCCTGCGCTTCCATTCCGCCGCCGAGCGCTACGCCCTGCTGGAGCGCACCTACCCGGGCATCACCAACCGCTGCCCGTTGCAATACATCGCCTCCTACCTCAACACCACCCCGGTGAGCGTGAGCCGTATCCGGGCGGGCAAGCAATAGGTCGTCGGGGCGTGTCCCCTTGCCGCGCGCAGGGCCCTCGCACGGGGCCGGGTGCTCCGCTATAGTTGCCGGTGGCCCGGCCTGCACCCACGGCGCTCCGGGGTCTGCTCGTGCCTCGCAGCCTCCTCGCATCGCCCGCCGCGGCGGGCTGCACGTGGCTGCCGGGCCGCGCCTCCGGCAAGCTGCCGCTCCGCCCCCACACGCAGCTCCCGTCCGGCGGGAATGATCACGGTATGCGCCCCGCTCCGTCCACTTCCTACCGCGCCAACGCACTTCTTAACACATGTAAAGTGCAAGCCCATTGCGGCCCGGAAGCTTTGTCCCCGCAATGGAAAAGCAACACATCACCATCATCGGCGGGGGCATCGCGGGGCTTACCACCGCCATCGCGCTCAAGCGTATCGGCCACACCGTATCGGTGTTCGAGGCCGCCCCGCACCTCCGCCCCGTGGGCGCGGGCATCAGCCTCGGCCCCAACGCCATCAACGCCTTCGCCGCGCTGGACCTCAAGCAGGCCCTGCTCGGTCGTGGCCGCCTGGTGCGCACCTTCCACATCCTCGACCACCGCGGTGGTATCCTTACGCGCACCCAGGTACCGTCGGACCTGGGGCCGGGCGTGCTCTGCATCCACCGCGCCGACCTGCATGCCTTCTTACTGGAGCAACTGGACCCCAAGGAGCTGCACACCGACCGCCGTGTAGCCTCCCTGGTGCAGGACCATGAGGGCGTCACCGTGCGATTCACCGATGGCGGCGAACACCACGCCGCACTGCTCATCGCCGCCGACGGCATCCGCTCCGCCGTGCGCCGCTGCGTACTGCCCCGGGTGCAGCCGCGCTACGCGGGCTACGCGGCCTGGCGCGGCGTAGTACATCTGCCCGGCATGGGCGACATCGCCTCGGAGACCTGGGGCCCCCGGGGGCGCTTCGGGATCGTGCCCTTGGCGGACGACCACGTGTACTGGTTCGCCACCAGCAACGCACTGGAGAACGATGCACGCTTCGCGGCCTTCCGCATCGCCGACCTCCAACGGCATTTCGCCGGGTACCACACAACGGTGCGCCAGGTGTTGGCCCACGCCAGCGACGAGCACCTGATCCAAGGCGGCATCCACGACCTGCCGCCGCTGGAGCACTTCGCCCACGGCCGGGTACTGTTGATCGGCGACGCGGCCCACGCCACCACGCCCAACATGGGCCAGGGCGCGTGCCAGGCCATCGAGGACGCGGTGCTGCTGGCGCATTACCTGCACAACACGCCCGACGCCACCACGGCGTTCCGCGCCTTCGAGCAGGACCGAATGCCGCGCACCAGCTGGGTGGTCCGCAACTCGCGCACCATCGGCGGCGTGGGGCAATGGCAACATCCGCTGGCGATCGCCCTCCGCAACGCGCTGATCCGCCGCGTGCCGCCCAGGATCGGCCAACGCCGATTCGACCTGGCCAACAACGTGCGCTTTCCGCACATCCCCGCGGTATCGGAACCGGGCCTGGAAAAGACCACATCCACCAGAACGCGCATGGCCGTCCACCACTGATCGCAACCCACGCACCATCAACATGGCCAGCATGCCCACCACCACACTTCTTGATGCAGGTCAAGCGGCCACGGCAACACGCGCTCGGAGCTTTGTACCGCCGAAAGGAACGACCACGATGCGCGCCGCGACAACATCCACCACAACCCCGCCCAAAGGCATGGACCTCGCCGCCTACAACCGCTGTGTGGACGCCCATTCCGACGCCCTGTTCCGCTTCGCGCTCAAACACCTGCGCGACCGCGACAACGCCAAGGACATCGTGCAGGACAGCTTCCTGCGCCTGTGGCTGAAGCTCGACACCGTGGACGAGAACAAGTGCCGCAGCTACCTCTTCACCACGGCGCACAACCTGATCGTGGACCGCTCGCGCCGCCACAAGTACGTGACGCGCTACGCCGATGGCCACGAGAACATCCTGGTGACGCACCAGCCCAAGCATGGCCTGAAGGATGAGCTGGACCGCCTACTGGACACCCTGCCACCGATCCAACGCTCGCTGGTGCTGCTGCGCGACCTCGAAGGCTTCGCCTACCAGGAGATCGCCGACATGACCGGCCTGGACATGACCAAGGTGAAGGTGTACCTGTTCCGGGCGCGCAAGGCGCTGCAAGGGCTGATCGGCGATCCGGCCTTGGTGGCGTGAGGACCTTGGGCGGGTCCAATCCCCCCCAAGGCCACCCACGGATACTGTGTCATAGGATGGAAAATGTCGTTTTTCTTCAACAACTGGTATCCTGCTCCGGCCACATCTTTGTAACACGGGAAGCATTCCGACCAGGCCACGAGGCATACCGGCGGACCCGTATGGTTCCACATCGGCATGTCTGTCAGCGACCGCCCCTCCCCACTGCACGCGATGGTCTATCGGGAGCACGCCCCTTCGGAGGCATTGAAGGGCGTGGTGGACCGCTATTGGTTCTTCCGCTGCTCCGGTCCCGATGTGGAGACCAGCGTGCAGCAGTGCATTCCGCTCGGGGTGTCGGAATTGATCGTGAACCTGCGGGGCACCACGCGGGCCTTCGTGAACGGCCAATGGGAACGCATGCCCGACACCCGTGTGGTGGGCATGCAACGCGAGCCGTTGAAGTGGGTGGCGAGCGGCAATTGCCTGATGATGGGCGTACGCCTCTTACCCGAAGCGGCCATCGAGGTGTTCGGCGCACCGTTGAAGGTGGTCGACCCCATGTTCATGGGCACACGTGATCTGTTCGGGCCAGGACTGCACCAAGCCTTGGAACCGGTGGTGGAGGCGCAGGACGAAGCGGGGGCCATCGCACTGATGGAGGACTTTCTGATGCAACGTTTGGCCCGTGGCACCAGGTCATCCGTGCGCCTCTCCTCGGCCATGCAGCAGATGCGCGGCCATGGCCTGGGCTTCGACCACCGCACCTTGGGCGATAAGCTCTTCGTGTGCGACCGGCAGGCACAACGGTTGTTCAAGGAACACCTGGGCCTGAGCCCGGTGGCCTACCACCGCATCGTGCGCTTCCGCAAGGCGTACGAACAAGCCACGGAGCGCACCATCGAACGCTGGAGCGACCTCGCGTTCGACCTCGGTTACTCCGACCAGGCTCATTTCAACCGCGACTTCAAGACCTTCGCCGGCGTAACGCCCGGGAGCCTGCAAGAAGGCAAAGCCCCCTTCTACCTGCTGCGGAGGCGCTTTTCCGAAAGCCTGCAGGGCCTCTTCTTCCTCTGATCGACC
>CAUJFM010000023.1 GCA_963169595.1 Bacteroidota bacterium
GCACAGTACGAAGGCCCCGGTACTGGTCACACACACCAAGATGTAGACACCATCAAATACAGGATAGCTCAGATCTAAACCACCCACGATAAGCAATGAACCATCCGGGTACACATGGAAATCCTGCAGCTGCAACGTGTAGAAGTACTGGTCGTTCTGCATATTGAACTGCGTGTCGCGCAAACCATCGCTCAGCGCGCGGACCATGATCCCGGATTTGATGTAAAACCGGTCTTGCCAAGGCACGCTCTTGCCCCCCCCCCCGAGGATTGCGGCCATTGATGGAAGGTCTCATCCTGGCTCCCATCGGCATTCAGCCGCATGGTGCTCCAGTTATTGGCCAAGGGGCTTGGCGTGTAATTGATCCTGCCGCTGATCAGGAGCTGCCCATTGGGCAGGATCGCCAGGGAGTTCACGTTCTCAGTAACGATCTCCGTGCGGAAGGTGGGGTCAAGTTGCCAGGGCACCTGCGCGCAGGCCGTGGCGGCCCCAAAAAGGAAGGCCGCCACGGTTGTTGTGCACATGCTTGCGATAGGCATCATGGTTGCACGATAAGTTTCTCTTGAGCCACGGGTTTGCCCGCGTCTTGGAACACCACAAGATAAGCGCCGGGAGCGAGCCCGCGCGTATCGAGCACCACTTGCTGCTGTTGGCCGTTGATCGCATGCCGCTGCACCTCCTTTCCTGTTAGGTCCAGTACGCGCAAGCTGGCATTCTCCGGTACTTGGGGCAATGTGATGCCGACTGCAGCCCAGTTGAATGTCGGATTCGGGCTCACAGTCATCATGATCGGGGCCGCACCAGCTTCTGCCACCAGAGGGCGACGAGCCTTCGGACCTTCATCGTCCGGATCGCCCGTATAGGGCGCTGTGCAAATGCCCGAACCTCGCCAGGGTCTCCTGCAAGGGACCCTGGCCCTCTGGCGACCCTTTGCTTTCACCTTAGGATGGTGGTAAGGCTGCTTGTTCTACTGCCCCACCCCGCCTTAAATGGCCGCAGCGGTCAACGCACCTTTCCGCCTGCCAGGTCAACCATTGTAAACCACCCTGACGTGCAGATATCATGGTGGCCATTTGCCGTTCGCAGCTGGAGTGCGATCAATGCAGGTCCGTCCAATTCCCCCAACACCAAAGGCCCCTGATCGCTCAAGGGCCTTCAGGCTTCTGGTGTATGTAGTTGGGTTCTAGAATTGCACCGGGAGCTTCACCCGCACCCGCACGGGCACGCCCTTCTCCATGCCCGGGGTCCATGGCGCGGTGGAGCGGATCGCATCCACCACCTGCTGGTCGAAACCTACCTCGCCGCCTTCGATCACATGCACATCGCTGAGCTCGCCGGTCTTCTCCACCAGCACGCTGGCCACCACCTGCTTCTTCGGCGAGCGGCCGTCCTGGGGCACAATGCGCTCCCGGATCACGCGCACCAGGGCCTTCTCCCCCTCGGGATAGGCCGGCATGGTCTGCGCCTGGGTGTAGATGATGTTGGCCAGTGCGTTCGGGTCATAGACCTTCTCGGCGAGCGGACGGCCCCACTGATCGTAGCGCTTCCAGAGGCCTGATTTCTGGCCCATGACGTACTCGCCCTGGCTTTCCACCTTGCCGTTGGCGTGGTAGAACGTGAAGGTGCCGTGCTCGATGGTCAACGACGCATCCTTGTACGTGCCCTCGGCCTTCAGGCGGCCTTCCAGGGTGAAGGTCCTGCCCTTGAAGAGCTCGCCCTCCCGGCCCTGGTTCACACGGTAATAGGCGGCGTTCTTCCGGGTGGTCAGCGCGAGCACCTCGTTCAGGTATTGTTGCTCCTCCTGTGCCTGCAGGTGGCCACCGATGGCGGGCCCCAGGAGCAGGAACATCAGGAGGAACTGACTGGATCGAAGCTTCACGGCGGTTCGGATGTGGGTGGTTCGCCCCCTCCTACGCCACGGTGATCGAGAAGGTTACAGGACTATCCCGCCCAGCCCTCCCGGTCGAGGCTGCGGTACTGGATGGCCTCGGCGAGGTGCTCGGTGCGGATGTCCGCGCTGCCGGCCAGGTCGGCGATGGTGCGCGCCACCTTCAGGATGCGGTCGTAGGCGCGGGCGCTGAGGCCGAGGCGTTCCATGGCCTTCTCCAGCAACGCCTTGCCCGCGGCATCGATGCGGCAGATCTCGCGCAGCTCCTTGCTGCCCATCTGCGCGTTGCAGTGGATCTTGCGGCCGGCGTAACGCTGTTGCTGCACGTTGCGCGCAGCGATCACGCGTTCACGCATGTCGGCGCTGCGCTCGCTCGGCCGTTCGGCGCTGAGCTCGCTGAAGGGCACGGGCGTCACCTCGATGTGGATGTCAATGCGGTCCAGCAGCGGACCGCTCACCTTGTTGAGGTACTTCTGCACCACGCCGGGTGCGCACACGCACTCCTTCTCCGGGTGGTTGTAGTACCCGCAGGGGCACGGGTTCATCGCGGCCACGAGCATGAAGCTGGCGGGATATTCCACCGTGAACCGCGCGCGGCTGATGGTGACCACGCGGTCCTCCAAGGGTTGGCGCAGCACTTCAAGCACCTGCCGCTTGAACTCGGGCAGCTCATCGAGGAAGAGCACACCGTTGTGCGCCAGGCTGATCTCGCCCGGCTGCGGGAACGAACCGCCACCCACGAGGGCCACATCGCTGATGGTATGGTGCGGCGAGCGGTACGGGCGCACGCTGAGCAGGCTGTCCTCCTTGCGCAGCTTGCCGGCCACGCTGTGGATCTTGGTGGTCTCGAGCGCCTCATCGATGGTGAGCGGCGGCAGGATGGTGGGCAGGCGCTTGGCCAGCATGGTCTTGCCGGCGCCGGGCGGACCGATGAGGATGATGTTGTGCCCACCGGCCGCGGCGATCTCGAAGGCGCGCTTGATGTTCTCCTGGCCCTTCACATCGGCGATGTCCACCGGGTAGCTCTGGCTGCTGTTGGCGAACTCGGCGGCGATGTCCACCACGGTGGGTTGCACCGTGGGCTGGCCCTTCAACAGGTCCACCACCTCGCGCAAGTGCTCCACGCCGTAGACGGTGAGCCCATTGACGATCGCGGCCTCACGGGCGTTGGCGGCAGGCAGGATGACCCCTTGGAAACCGGCCTTCTTCGCTTCGATGGCGATGGGCAGGGCGCCTTTGATCGGACGCACACCGCCGTCGAGGGAGAGCTCGCCCATCACCAGGAACCCATCGAGCATCCCGGCGGGCACCTGATCGGTAGCGGCGAGCAGGCCCACGGCCAGGGGCAGGTCATAGGCGGTGCCTTCCTTGCGGATGTCGGCCGGTGCCAGGTTGATGGTGACGCCCTTGCCGCGCGGGGAGTACAGGCCGTTGTTGCGCAGGGCGGCGTCCATGCGCTGCTGGCTCTCCTTCACAGCGCTGTCCGGCAGCCCCACCAGGTAGAAATAGGCCCCGGGCTCCACGTTCACCTCGGCGGTGACGATGGTGGCGTTGATGCCGAAGACGGCGGCTCCGTAGACCTTGACGAGCATCTCAGTACCGGTCCTTGCGCGCCGGCTCGGCCAGGTCGCGCTCGATGTGGTCGATGAAGGCGTGGATGATCTTGATGTGCACCTCCTGGATGCGGTCGGCGTAGCCGCTGTGGGGCACGCGCACCTCCACGGTGCAGAGGTCGGCCAGCTTACCCCCATCCTTGCCGGTGAGGCCGATGACGTGCATGCCCTTCACGCGGGCCACCTCGGCGGCGCGCAGCACATTGGGGCTGTTGCCGCTGGTGCTGATGGCGAGCAGCACATCGCCCTCGCGTCCGTGGGCCTGCACGAAGCGCGCGAACACCTGCTCGAAGCCGTGATCGTTGCCCACGCAGGTGAGGTGGCTGGGGTCGCTGATGCTGAGGGCGGCGATGGGTGGCCGGTCGTCGCGGTAGCGGCCGGTGAGCTCCTCGGCGAAGTGCATGGCATCGCACATGCTGCCGCCATTGCCGCAGCTGATGACCTTGGCGCCCTGCTTGAGGCAGTAGCTCATGAAGGCGGCGGCCTGTTCCACCGCAGCCACATTGGCGGGGTCGGCGAGGAAGCGCTGGAGGACGTCAGCGGCTTCGGTGAAGTGCGATCGGATGCGTTCGTCGGTGCTCATTGTCCCAAAGATGCATCAAAGCGGATCGCCGCCCCGGTAGCCGATGCGCAAGCGGTCACCGGTCGGGCGGTCAAGCAGTTGCTTCACCGCTTCGAAAAGCTCACCCACGGCCGCCTCGGTCCGTTCCTGACGGCCCTCCATGCGCTCCACGCGCAACTGCAGCTCAAGGTCGTTCTGGAGCAGGCGGTTCAGGCGGACAAAGACCCGAATGATCCGGATGTTCACCGCGATCGCCCGCTCACTGTTGAGCACGCTGGAGAGCATGAGCACGCCATGCTCGGTGAAGGCGAATGGTGGAACCCTTGGGCCACCCCAGGATCTTGAGGTCGCAAATTGCGACCTCAAGTTGGACCACTCCTCCTCGTTGAGCTGGAACATGAAGTCCTCGGGGAACCGGTTCCCGTTCCGCTTGACCTGCTCGTTGAGCCGCTTGGTCGCCACTCCATATAGCCTGGCCAGATCGTGCGCCAGCATCACCTTCTGCCCACGGATCCAATGGATCTGCGCGGCGATCGCCTCATCGGGTAGGACCTCTGCCTCCATACGTTCCGGCCGATCGACGATTTATTCGTCAATAAACGGTCGTATAATATGGCAGCTGCTTGACGAAAAAACAAGCACCGTCAACCGCCGAGGTTGAACAGGCCGGGCACGGCCTCAGCGGGCCGCCTGCTGGCCGAGCACCTGCATGCCTTGCAGACCGCGCTCCAAGAAGGCCTTGTAGTCCTCCACGGCCGGGGTGTAGCCCACGGGGTCGGTGAGGAGCTTGCCGTCGGGGCTCAGCAACGCGTACAGGGGCTGCGTGGCGCTCTTGAAGGTCTCGGTCTGCAGCGTGGCCCACTTGTTCCCCACGGTAAGGATGGGCTTCTTGGTGCCGTTGCTGGTCTCGTAGATGAACTGCTCATCCTTGGGCAGTTCGCTCTTGGCGTCCACGTAGAGGGACACCAGTACGTACTGCTCACCGATCAAGCGATTGATCTCCGGCACCGGCCACACATAGTCCTCCATCTTGCGGCAGTTGGCGCAGCCGTAGCCGGTGAAGTCCACCAGCAGGGGCTTGCCGGTGCGCTTCGCCTCCTCCATGCCGCTCTCCAGGTCGTGGAAGCAGGTGAGACCAGCGGGGCACTCGGTGGGGTAGATCCAGCTGTAGCCGGGCGAGGGCGAGATGCCGCTGAGCAGGCCGACCGGCGCGAAGGTCTTGGCCTTCTCGTTGTAGCGGAACCCATAGGCCATGTAGATGGTGAAGAGGCCGAAGGCGGCGACCAGCGCGAGGCGCGTGGGCGAGAGCTTCTTCACCGGGCTGTCGTGCGGGAAGCGGATCTTGCCCAACAGGTAGAGCACGATGCCGATGCCGCAGATCACCCAGATGGCGAGGAAGAGCTCATAGGGCACCAGCCCCCACTTCATCACCAGGTCGGCCATGCTGAGGAACTTGAAGGCCAGGGCGACCTCCACGAAACCGAGCACCACCTTCACACTGTTGAGCCAGCTGCCGCTGCGGGGCAGGCTGTTGAGCCATCCCGGGAAAAGAGCGAAGAGTCCGAAGGGCAGGGCCAGCGCGAAGCCGAAGCCACCCATGCCTGCGGTGAGTTGCCAGGCACCACCATCGGCCGTGAGCGCGCCGGCGAGCAATGAGCCCAGGATGGGACCGGTGCAGCTGAACGACACCAGCGCGAGGGTGAGCGCCATGAAGAAGGTGCCGATGAGCCCGCCGAACTTGCTGGCATTGGCGTCCATCTTGTTCACCCAGCTGCTCGGCAGGGTGATCTCGAAGTAGCCGAAGAAGGAGATGGCGAAGACGATGAAGATGACGAAGAAGAAGAGGTTCAGCCAGGGATTGGTGCTGATCTCGTTGAAGATCTCCGGGTTCACGCTGCCCAGCAAGTGGAAGGGCAGACTGAAGATGAGGTAGATGAGCAGGATGAAGCCGCCATAGGTGAGGGCGTTCTTCAGGCCGCTGGCGCGGTCGGTGCTGCTCTTGGTGAAGAAGCTCACCGTGAGCGGGATCATAGGGAACACGCAGGGCGTAAGCAGGGCCACCAGGCCACCGATGAAGCCGAGCATGAAGATCCACAGCAGGGAGTTCTTCTCCTCGGTGCGCTTCCCTTCGTCGCGCACCACGGGGTTCTCCAGGTCCACACCGGCCAGCTTCAGTTCGGCCGCATCGCTGCGTGTGGCGATGCCCGCGAACTTGGGGTCATTGGGATCGAAGGAGACATCGCCCAGCTCGTAGGTGCCGGAGCCAAGGCCCAGGATGTAGTAGACGGTGGCCGGGGGCAGGCACATCTCGTCATCGCAGGTCATGTACTCGAAGTGCCCGGTGATGGGCGTGGCGGGATCGCTCACCTGGATGCGCTGCGTGAAGGTGGCGGAGCCCTTGAACTTCTTCACCGGCATATCGAAGACCACATCGTGCCCGTCGATCACCTTGGAGCCGGTCTCCTCCGCAGCCCCCAGGCGCTCCACGCCGGGCAGGCTGTCCACCACGATGGAGGTGGGCCAGGGTCCCATGTCGCCGTAGTTCTGCTGGGAGTACACGCTCCAGCCTTCCTGGATGGTGGCGGAGAAGACCACTTCCCACTGGCCTGCACCGAGGTCCTTGGTGGCAATGGTCCACTTCACCGGATCAGGGGCACTGCCGGCACCTCCGGGCTGCGCGAAGCCCACCAAGGTCAACAACAGGCCCAGGCAGAGGGCGAGCACACGGTCCATCATCACGGTTTCGTTTCGGGGGATATCGTCAGGGAGAACGGCACGGTCACGGGCGGCAGGCAGGTCTTGTCGTTGCAGACCATGTACTCCACCTCCCCTTCCACCACCACGGGGCCCTCCTTCCGGGGCCGGATGAGCTGGGTGAAGATCGGGGCGCCATCGTGGTACCTCACCACCATGCCGAAGTTCGGGTCATAGGTCTCCACAGGTGTGGGCTCCAGCATCTCACCCACCAGATCGAAAGCATCCGAGGGCTTCAAGCGGATGGAGGTGGGGATGGGACCTTGATCGCTGGGAAGTGTGAGAGCATACACATGCCAACCCTCTTCCAAGGCGGCTGTGCATTGCACCAGCACCTCACCGTTCGCCTGCGGAACAGCCTGGAACGACCACTTCACCGGTGCCCCCGGAGCAGCCAGTACGGACCAAAGCAGAATAAGCAGCGACGACATCATGGATGTGGGCAAAACTACGCGTGCTCCGGGCCACGGAACAGGGTGCTTGCCCAGATCCTTGCGTTCCTATGGAACCGCGTCGTTGTTAAGGAATGTCAACGCGGACCACCCTGGAAATGGGGATGGTCATACCGTACTTGAGCACGATGTTGTGCAGGTCGTAGGTCCAGACCGTGGTCTCCACGGCCTTCAGCCCTTCATCATCCTGGAAGACGATGCGGCATTTGCCATGCTCGGCATTGCCCAACCGGGTCGCCTGCTGAAGTGTGTTGAGGATGGAGCGGCGCTGCTCCTCGTTCGCGTGGACGGGTTGCGCTGGGAACCTGAGACCGGAGATCTGCTCCTTGGGGATGATCAGAGCGCTGGGCGTTTCCATGTTCGGCAGGATTGGACGTTATGAAGATAACGCGCTCCCGAGCCGAAATGGGAACCCCAACCCGTGAAAAGTCAATGAAATCCGTTCCACACCAGGCGCACGCGGGGTCTTGATCGGTCCATGGGCAGGCCATCGGCCACGCGCTGGCCGCAGACCCAAAGGATGCTGCCCCGGCTCTCGAGCACATGGACCCCGGCCTTCTGGTGAAGCGGCACCTTCGCATCGATCAGCAGGTCGCTCACGAGCTTGGTTCCGGCCATGCCTGACGGACGGAAGCGATCGCCGGTGCGCCACGGCCGCAGCACCATCGGCAAGGGCAGGGCATCACGTTCGGCCACCAGCACATGGGGCGAGAGCGGGCCTGCATCCACATCCGGGGGAAGGACCTCCACGGAGATCGGCAAGCCTGCTGGCAGCGCATCCCATGCGTGGATGACCCAGGCATCATGCTGGATCGATGCACCGCGCGCCATGACGAGATGCCCGCGGTCCACCTGCACCATCATCCCACCTGCGGGGAACTGCGCACCGGTATGGTCCGCGCGCAAGGCCTTCAGGACCTCCCCGATGCGGTCGGGATGCAGGTCCAGGTCGCGGAGCAGATGCGTCAGCAGCAAGGAGGGAGCGGCACTGTTCAGCACCGCTTCCGCAGGGATGCGCAACGTGCCTTGTGCATCAGGCTGCCAACGGGAAGCGGTGGTATCGAGCCACTGGGCCAACACGGCCGCAAGCTCCCGGTTCCGCACCATGTCGCGGCGCAGCACGGCATCCGCCCCTTCGCGCAGCTCACCGACCAAGGGCATCAGTTCGTGCCTGACGCGGTTGCGCAGGTAGGCGGGATCGGCATTGCTGGCATCCTCGCGGAACGGGATCCCCTTCTCCCTCGCATAGGCGCGGATCGCGGATCGGGAGACCTCCAACAGGGGGCGGATGAACGGTCCGCTCTGGAGCGGGATGGCGCCCCAGCCCCGCGTGCCCATGCCTTGCAACAGGTGGATGAACAGGGTCTCCACGGCATCATCGGCATGATGGGCCATGGCCAGGCGTTGCGGACCCTTCTCCACACATTGGTGGAAGACCGCGTAGCGCAGCTCCCGGGCGGCCATCTGTTTGGATAGTCCGCTCGACCGCACCAGGGCCTCCACATCCACACGCTCCACGACGAACGGAACACCGAGCTCACGGCAGTGGGTCTCCACGAAGGCGGCATCCGCAGCGCTCTTCGCACCGCGCAACCCATGGTCCACATGCACCACGTGCACCGGATGACGGAGCTCACGCAGCACATGCAGCAACACCATGCTGTCGCATCCGCCGCTCACCGCCACCCACAGCGGCTCGCGCTCGGCGGCCAGGCCGTGCTGCAGCAGGGTCGATCGCACCTTATCGATCATCGGACAGGGCTTCGATCACGGAACGTACCTTCACCGCACACTCCTCCCATTCCTTCACGGGGTCGCATTGGGCGGTGAGCGCGCTTCCCGTCGATAATCGCGCCAGCCCCGAGGTCGTGTCGTAGCGCACCGCACGGATCACCACGTTCAGGTCGCCCGTGCCATCCGGCGCGAAGAAGCCGAGCGTGCCGCTGTAGAGCCCACGGCGTTGGTCCTCGAGCGCATCGATGAGCTGCATGGCGCGGTGCTTGGGCGCGCCGGTCATGCTGGCCATGGGGAAGGCTGCGTTCACCACGTCGAACGGGCTGATGTCCGGCCTGCGCTGCATGGTCACCGTGCTCACCAGTTGGTGCACACGCGGATAGCTGCGCACGGCACAGAGCTCCTCCACCTTCACGCTCCGGGGCAGCGCCACTTGGGAAAGGTCGTTCCGCATCACGTCCAAAGCCATGATGTTCTCGCTGCGTTCCTTGGGATCCGCCGCCAGCTCCGCCCTCAACTGCAGGTCCTCCTCCGGCGTACGTCCCCGCGGCCGCGTTCCCTTCATCGGTTCTCCCCAGCAACGCTCATCCTGAAAGGTCAGGAACCGCTCCGGGCTGGCGCAAAGGGTGAACTGCGCGCCGCGGCGATGGAACGCAGCGAAGGGTGCCGCCGACCGCTCCAGGAGACGCGCAAAGGCCGCGAAGGGATCCAGCCCTGGCCAGTGGGCCTGACGTTCGATGCAGTAGTTCACCTCGTAGATGTCGCCGCGCTGGATGTGCTGCATGAACGCTGCCGCCTGGTCCAGGTACTGCCGCCTGCTGGTGCGACTGGTCCATGCCTCGGGCATGCTGCCGGAATGCCCACGGACCGGCTGTGCGATCCGCTCCTGCAGCTCACGGACAGCGTGCGGGTCCTCATCCGGTCGCACATGCAGCACGGCATGGCCTGCACGCCACTCGATCACCCAACGCGGCACATGCCATTCACTGGAAGGCAGATCGATCTCCGGTGCATGCGGTGAACGAAGGCCGTGCAGCTGCTCCTTGTGGTCGTAGGTGACATGGCCGTACCACCAGTCCGATGCCTTGCCGGTGCCATCGAAGCGCGGTGTATCACGGACGGACACGGAGCCGATGCAGAGCACGGCGCGATCGCGATCGGCCACGCGGCGGAACAGGAAGAAGGGCTCCTCCCGGAGGATCTCCGGTACGTAGGGCACACCCGATCCAAGCTCCACACGATGACGCACGGGGCCAAGTTACCTGCCGCAACGGGTAGGAAGGGCCTCAGCCCCGACGACCACGCCACCACCGGGACAGCACGAAGCCGATGGCCGCCAGCGCGAGCATCACAGCGACCTTGCCGACCACATCGCCCAACGCCACGAAGATGGTCCGCTCCGTGTTCAGGTGCACCACGGCCCCGAAGGCGGCAGGTTGCCACCAGGCAGTGCGATGATGAACGGTCCCGCGCTGGTCCACCGTGCAGGAGATGCCGGTGTTCGCCGACCGTACGATGGCCCGACGTGTCTCGATGGCCCGGATGCTCGCGAAGGCCAGGTGCTGCACCGGCCCGGGTGAATCGCCCCACCAGCCGTCGTTGGTCATGATGGCGATGAGGTCGCCACGATTGCGCACATGCTCCGCCACGTGCTCCCCAAAGACCGATTCGTAGCAGATCGCCGGAACGATGCGCAACCCGGCAGCCGGTGCGCTCAGCACGCTCCGCTCCTCCTGCTGCCCCAGTGAACCTGTGGTTCCACCGAGATCCAGCGCCAGGTCGGTCAACGGACCAAGCACCTCCTCGAAGGGCATCAGCTCCACACCGGCCACGAGCTTGGACTTGTGATAGACCTGCAGCGCCGTGTCCGGGGGCAGGAACACCGCCGCGTTGTAGGACTCATACCACAGGTCCGTGCCCTGCACCAACCGTGCAGTGATGGGCAAGGTCGCCTCCTTGGGATACAGGTAACCGGAGGACATTCCCGCCAACAATGCGGCCCGCGGATACCGCCGTTGGAACGCCCGCAACCGCTGCAGACTGCGCGAGGCCTCCAGGTCGTTCTCCCACAGGCCGTGCAACACCGGCACCCAGCCGTTCAGGTCCATCGTGAAGTTCTCCTGCAGGGCCGTCTCGGGCAGCACCACCAGCACCGTGCTGTCGGTCATCGCCGCTTCCGCCTGGCCCAGCATACGGTCCAGCTGGTCCAGCGGGTCCACACCGCCGAACTTCTCGCGGTAGGGATCCACGTTGGGTTGCACCACCACCACATGCACGGCCTTCCCGCGATCGGGTCCGCGCAGCCCCGATATCGCCAGGCTCGCGGCCACCGGGATGAGCAGCACCGCCACGGGCCACGACCAGTCCCTTCCATCAGGTTTGCTCCCCGTTGTTGACCAGCGCACCACGATGCGGTCCAGCAGGATGTTCATCAGCAGGACCCAGAGCGAACCACCCAGCATCCCGGTGATGGCATACCACTGCACCATCCAGGGCATCTCACCGAACACATTGCCCAACGAGAACCATGGCCATTGCAGGTCCCACCCGTGGTGCAGCCGTTCAAAGGCGAGCCAATACGCCACGAAGGCCCAGGTGGCCCGCGATGGACCGGCCCAACGGCGCGTCCAGCGGCGCAGCCACCAGGGAACGGTCATCAACAGCGCGTTGATGCACATGGGGGCCAGGCCGCTCACCAGCCGCGTGGTCAAGGGCTCGCTGACGAGAAAGAACCACCAGGACGTGGCCGCGTTCCAGGTGAATACCGCGAGCAGTGCGTAGGGGGCGAAGGCCACACGCCGGCCTGCGGTGCGACGATCGTGGAGCCGCTCGGCATGGAAGAGCGGGAGCCAGGCCACCAGCGCCAGCGGCGCCAACCCGCCGATGCCAGGCCAGGCCAGCGCCCACAGGGCTCCGGAGAGCATGGACCAGAGCGCGATGCGCGTTCGTGTCGGGACCATCAGGGTGAACGCCACGAAAGTAGGCGTCCCCTCAACGCAGCAGGTACATCTTGCCGATGCCCTTCGTGAAGTACTCGGAGGCCTTGGTCTCGCGCAGTTCGATGTCCTGTCCGTTCAGCTGTGCGATCACGCGGTACAGGTACACGCCACGGGCCAATCGGTCGCCGAACTCATCCGTGCCATCCCAAGCGAAATCGGTCATGTTGCGCCCCACCCGGATCGGGCCGAGCTCGTGCATGCGCACCTCGCGCACCACCTTGCCGGTCACGGTCATGATCTGGATCTTCATGTTCGTGGGCGGCTCACTGCCGGTGACCGTGAAGACAAAGCGCGTGCTGGTGGTGAACGGGTTGGGGTAGTTGAGCACCTCGGTGATCGTGGGCTTGTTCACCACCTCGAAGTTCACCTTGAGATCATGGTCGCCCGACCGGTTGCCGCTGACGTCGGAGGCCTGCACGATCAACTGGTACTTGCCATCCACCGGGAACACCGGATCGTACAGGATGTGGGCCTCGTTGGCCGGACCGTTGGCCGGAACGAAGCGCATCACCTCCACGCCCGCACCATCGCGGAAGTAGATGCGCTGGACCTGGTTGGCCGGCGTGCGGAGGAAGACCTTGAACTGCGTCGTGTCCGCTGGGGAATCCATCAGCAGCACCGTGTTCTCATCGTTCAAGCTCATCTGGATCGCCGGACGTGCGGACACGATATCGCCGTCCAGGATATGCACGCCATCGAAGGTGACATCGAGCAGCGGGTTCTCCTGGTCCACCGTCACGTTGAAGCGCCATTGCGCAATGTTGTTGAAGTGATATTGCTCCAGCTGGTGGTACAGGCCCGTGATGGTGTCGATGGGATTGGCCTCGAGCACCAGGGTGTTCGGACCTCCGAAGGGCAAAGTGTTGAAGCGCACGGTATCGATGAGGACACCGCCCACGGGCAACGGGGCGTTCAACTTGTAATGGATGCGATGGCGCACATTGGCGCGGTCCACCACCCAGGCGGTCATCAGCAGACTGTCCATGTCCACGGTGCCAATGTTGCGCACCGCCACGGCCACGGAGGCCTCCTGTCCCGCGAACCAACCGTCGAGCGCCTGCACATAACCTGATGCGGGGTCGATGGCGCACTCGGCGGCCGGCGTGCCCAGCAGCTGCCAGCGCTGTAACTGGGACGGGTCCGGCACGGCCACATCCTCATCGAAGAAGTGCCCGCGGATGCGCAGCCGCGGGTACTGCGTCGCAGGCGCCACACTGGTGAGATAGGTGACCGAATCAATGCCCGCCGGCAGGTTGAAGAGCTCGGTGACCTGGTTGAACGGGCTCAGCCCCTGCAGAATGATCCGTGTGCTGTCCTCCGCGTTGCGCGGTTGTTCGTCCCAATAGAGCGCCTGCCATTCGGAGGATGGTCCGGCATCCACCGTGGTGATCAATCCCTGGTCGGTGAGCAGGGCCATGTCCGCACTGAACAACAGCACCTCATTGATGGACGCGGCCACCGTGTCCCGGAAGGTATCCGGAAAGCCCTTGCGCACATAGCAGACATAGGGCACACTGTCCGGCAGGTTGTCAAACTCGGGCAGGCCAAGGGACTCCATGGCGGGGATCAGCCCCGGTGCATTGGCCGTCATGCCGTCCTTGTCCAGATAAAGCCAGGTGTAGAGCAGGATGTGGTGGCCATCGGGGATGCGGTTCAGCAGCATGTCCTGCATGCCGGCCAGCTGCGCGGGCTGGTTGGTGAAGAAGGTGAAGTACTTCTGCACGCGTGGCCTGCATTGCGAAAGATTGTTCGCGTTGCCGAACTCGTTCTCCGGATTGAACTCGGTGCCGTTGCCCGCGATGAAATGCGTGCCCCATGGTTCCATGGTGATGGGGTCGATAACGGCCACATGCCAACCCGGCCAAGGTCCACAGCCGGAGTAATCGATGGCGGTGAGGTCGATGTCATACCCCGTATCACCAAAGGGATTGTTACCGGTGACGATGGTGCGTAGCTGCCGCACGCCTCCCGAGTACTCGAACTCGCGGTCCGGCTCATCATACCGGATACCACTGTACGTGTTGTTCTTGAACTGGTGGAAATGCGCCTGTCCCCAGCCATTGCGGCCCGGGATGTACTGGAAGGACCGCTCATACCAGTTGTAGCCCTGGTTGCCCGTACTATCGATGCTGCACCGCCAATAGAACACCGTGCTGTCCTGCTGTGCGTTCAGCGCATAGATGGTGGAAGGCTGCCAGCTGACCACGCCGCCCGGGGCCGTGATGGTGGCGGTCTCCAGCATTGGACTGTTGAAGTGGTCCGTGGTGTCGATCTGGAACACGTAGGCGCGCTGGGGAGCGAGCGGATCGCCTGTGCTGGCCTTCAGCAGCGGCGCGGGGTCCGGCAGGATGGCGTAGTTGAAGGGATGCACCGGGATGATGTCGCCACTGCTGATGAAGATGGCCGTGTTGGCCACGTTGTTCGCCGACTCCTGCAGCTCGGGGATCACGTTCGGATCGAGGTCCACCCGGGCCTGGAACGCGTTGGTGCCGGTGCCTCCCGCGAAGGCCTTGGTGGGCACATCGAAGGTGACCGTGTCGCGGAAGTGCATATTGCCCAGCGTGGTGAGGTAACCCTGCGTGCCGGGCGACATGTTAGGGTTCACGCGGTCCAGGGCCACCGTCATCGTGGCATTGGTCGCGCGTCCGATGTTGGTGACGGCCACCTTCACCTGGAAGGTATCGACATCGGCATTGATGAACTCCGGCTCGAACAGGATGTCCTGATCGCGCACAACCAGATCGGGCTCCTTCGGCGAGTTGAGGATCAGCAGCGGATCGCCCTGCAGGGTGAAGGTGTGGACATGGAACGTGGCGGGCAGATTGCTGGTGTTCGCCAGCATGTTGAAGCCCGCGTAGCGCATGTGGTCGCCGATGGTGCCGCCATAGTTCGCCTGGCTGAAGCTGCGGTAGAACCGGCTGGTGTAATCGTGCAGCATGTTGGGCACCCCCTGTTTCACCGAGGCCAGGAAGGCGATCGGACCCGCACCGGGAAGGTCCACCCACTGCTCACTGGCGCTGAGCGCCCCGTTCTGGTGGATGTTGCCGATGTAGCAGGAGTTGGCGATCACGAGCGGATGACGGCCGTTCCACTCGTAGTTGGCCGGTTCGTCAATGGTGATGTCGAAGTTGGACGAATAGGCGTGTGCGAAGAAGGTCATCATGGTGACCCCCTGCTCGATCAGGCTGCGGACCGAATCGGCCGGGGCCTGCTCCAGCACCTGCGAGGAATTGCGGAGAAAGGTGTGCACGTTCCCGCCGAAGGAGGTATCCTCCGCAGTGATCTCGTAGGACCGCAAATAGGCGGCCAACAGGTCCTGCTCGTTGCTGGTGAACCCACCGCCAAAATGCAGGATGTTCTTCATCCATGCACCCACCGGCTGCGCCTCCGTCGCCTGAACCTTGGCCAGGTAGTCCAATACATCCTGCGGGGTGCTCGCACTGAGGCGACCCACCGGGATCTCCATGCGGCGCGGGTCGTTGCGCAAGCCGATGGTGAAGCACTGGTCACAGTTGGGAGCGCCGTAGGTGGGCACCAGACAACGCGCATACCCACCGTTCACATCGGGGCGCGTGCCATCGGGGTCACCGAAACGTGGGGAGGTGTTCACCGATTTCCCGATCAGGAACAGACCGCGGGGATCGGAGGGATAGGTGTCCAACGTGAACTTGGCGAACCGACGGATGGCGAAGGGATGCTTCGGCACGCCGCCACCGAACTGGTCGTAGAGCTCGTCCACATCGACCAGCACCGTGTTGTAGCGGTTGTAGGGGTTGCTCTGCCGATAGTCCCTGTAGGCGTCCGCACCGGTCATCAAGGTGCTGTGGCTCACGATCAGCATGGCCGAATCGGCGGCCTGCTCGGAAAGGTCCGTGAAGAAGCCCGTGCCGTTCACCGGTTGGAAGGGACCCGTGGTCAGCAGGAACTGCTCCGAAGTGAGGAAAACGTGGGCGCTGTCCACCTGGGTGCTGGCCGGCAACAACAGGTTCCATTGTCCATCCACGAGGGCACCCGGCACCCGCTTCACGGCATCGCCGAACACATAGGCGAACGGGGTGAGGCCCGCGGCCGTGGTCGTCATGCGCACGGGCGAACCGGAAAGTGAGGAAGGTGTCCACAGGTCGAGCGCCCCACCGATCAGGTTGGGTGCCATGGCATAGTGCACGGAGGCGTTGTGCACTACCTGGAACTCCCGGTAGTTCGGATTGATGGAGCCGACCTGGCCGGGCCCATCCAGATCATGCGGCACCCGGAAACGCAGGGCGAACTGGCTGGCGCTGGTCACGGTGGCATGCGGCACCAGGAACTCCCCGTTGATCACCTGCGATCCCCGGAAGATGGTATCAAGGGCCTGCGTGGCGAAACCCGGTCCGTAGTACACCTGCAGGTGGTGATCATCATAGATGCCGAATCCCACGCTGTTCTGTGCGGAACTGGAAGAACGCACGCGGGCACTCGGCGCATCGGGCCCGGCATAGGGGTAGCTCACGTAGATATTGGCGTCCATCTGCCCATCGGGTCCATCGGACAGCACGAAGGGGCCTCCCCACCCCTCCCCGTTCACCATCATGCCGCTGCCGGCGATCACATTGAGCTGGGTCCAGTACTGGTGGTCCAGCATACCCTGCCAATAGTTGTTCGTGAACACCTGAAGCCCCCTGCCCCACACCCAGGGTTGAATGGGATGGGAGGCGATGTCCGGGTCCTCATAGGCCGTTACGCGCGCCTTGGGTGCCACGGGGTCCCAGGTGAGGAAGTAGCGGATCGTGTCGTTGTGGATACTGTAGTAGGGATTGGGATTCTGGGAAGGCAGCGGGTACATCTTCGAATCGATCCACCCGTCGTTCCTCCGGCCCACGAACTCCACAAAATCGCCTG
This sequence comes from Bacteroidota bacterium, assembly GCA_963169595.1. Taxonomy (GTDB): domain Bacteria; phylum Bacteroidota; class Bacteroidia; order Flavobacteriales_F; family PHOS-HE28; genus PHOS-HE28. Next base: position 16,881 of record CAUJFM010000023.1, read on the forward strand.
CATTGAACACGCCATCCTCGGCCCCTGAGAGGTAGATGGGCACCTGCTCCTCACGGGCGAAGAGCATCAGGTCGCGCGGGTCCACCATGGCCACCGGAAAGCCCGATGCGGCCAGGCCTGCAGAGTCAATGCGGTAGACCCCGTCCCGATAAATGTTGAAGCGCCAGTACTGCCGATCATGGTCGACCCACTCGTTGCCGTAGGGACCTTGTCCAATAACAAGGGCTGCGTTCAACAGGACCAGGACCAGGAGTACCGCTCGGCTCATGAGGACGGCTTCTTGAAGAGGTCGAACTTCAGGGAGAAGATGTTCGAGTACAGGGCCACACTGTTGTCACCGATGTCGGTGAGGGCATAGTCGATGGACACGCTCTTGATCTTCAGACCGAGACCGATGTTGGGCTGCACGGTGAAGGTGCGCTTGTCACTGATGTCCGTGATGTACTGCATGTTCATCAGGCCCGTGCGCACATACACGATCCCGGCATAGCCGAGCTCCAGGCCCAACCGGGGGTCGATACTGGCGAAATTGGTCTGCACCAGGGTGTTCCGTCGACCATCGAAGGTGCACTCCAGGTCCAGCGCCGTGATCAGGTCGAACTTCTGCCCGATCCGGAACTGACGGGCCGAGCCGAGCAACAGACGCGGCAGGGTCACCTCCACGCTGTTCACCGGGATCTCGTTGCCGGTCTGCTCGAACACATCGATGGTGCGCTCGTCCAGTGTGTAGCTCCACGCGTTGAAGGTGCCGGTGATGTCGCGGGCCACGGCCGAGAAGCGCCAGCGGTCGCGCTCATAGTGGGCACCCGCATCCAGGCCGAAGCCCCAGGCCTTGGCAAAGCCGCCCACCCGGCGGTAGATCACCTTGGCATTGCCGCCCAGGCGCAGGCCGGGGATGGACAGCTTGCGGGCATAGCTGATGATGAAGGCGTGATCCGCGCTGCTGAAGGAAGTGATGCGGTCGTAGTCGATGTTCCCCGAGGGATCGATCAGGTCGATCGTGTTGGGGATGTTGTCGATGCCGAAGCGCAGGAAGGTGAAGCCGATGGAGCTGAGCGAATCGATGGGCTTGGCCACACCGATGTAGTCGTACTTGGCGATCCCGGCAAAGTACTCACTGTGCATGGCGCCCACCTGCAGGTCACCCTTCACGCCGAGCAGGCCGGCGGGGTTCCAATAGCCGCTGGTCACGTCGTTCACCACGGCCGTGTAGGCGCTACCCATGCCCAAGGCCCGGGCTCCCACGCCGATCGCGAGGAACTCGTTGCTGTACTTGGGGGCATCGGTCTGGGCCAGCGCGGGCAGGGTGAACAGGGCGGACAGCACCAGGGCCCATGCGCTGCGCATACGGTTCTCGCTCACGGTCTTCATTCGTTCATGCTATTGACGCAGCTTCTAACTCCGGGTGGCCTCCCTTATTGCCCCGAAATTATCCCAACTTCGGCCCGAGAACACCGCCGGGAGAGACCCGGTGCCCACCGATGCCCCGCCTGCCGCGCCTTCCGGACCTGCTGACGACCGCGAACCTATGCTGTGGCGTGGGTTCCATCCTGTTGGCCTCCCAAGGACAGCTAACAGTGGCATGTTGGCTGGTGTTCGCCGCGGCCCTGTTCGATGTGTTCGATGGACTGGCGGCCCGGGCCATGGGTGGGGGCTCTCCGCTTGGGGCTCAGTTGGACAGCTTGGCAGACCTGGTGAGCTTCGGAGTGGCGCCGGCATTCCTGATCTTCGAACAAGGCACGCTGCTCGCGGTCAACATGTTGATCCCAGAGGCCGTGCAACATCTGCCTTATCCCAGTAACCGGAACCCTTTCTGGCCAACAATGGCCACCTCATTGCTTCTCGTCATCGCCTCCTGCTGGCGACTTGCCAAGTTCAATCTGGATACCCGTCAGTCCAGTGGATTCCTCGGCCTCCCTACACCGGCGAACGGTTTGTTCTGGGTTTCGCTCACCTTGGGGTCCACTGGGGTGGCGGTGCATCCCGGTCCTGGCCATGATGCGCTCATCGGGGGAGCCGTCGCGCTGCTGAGCACCCCGTTCGCCGTATTGGCCCTTGCCCTCGTGCTTTCCACCCTCATGCTCTCCGAGCTCCCCCTCCCCTCCCTGAAATTCAAACACTTCCGCTGGCCCGGCAACCAGGTCATCTACCTGCTGGGGGGCATTGGAATGGTACTGGTGGTGCTCTATGGCATCCTGGCCGTGCCGTTGATCATGGGGATGTACATCCTCAGCCCAGTGTGGGGACGAGTGTTCCCCAAGGCGGCGTGAAGGTGGTTCGAACGCTGTAGCGATCCTGTCCCCATCTTTGCCCCATGAAGACCTTCCGCGCCTCCATCGATGTGATGCCCCACGACAACCTGCTGGACCCCCAGGGCAAGGCCGTGACCGGCGCCATGGGCAACCTGGGGCTGCCGGAGATCACCGGCGTGCGCATCGGCAAGCACATCACCCTGCATGTGGAGGCCGCCGACAAGAAGACCGCCGAGGCCAAGGTGGACGAGGCCTGCAAGAAGCTGCTGGCCAACCAGATCATGGAGAAGTACAGCTTCTCCGTGGAAGAGGTGGCATAGGAACACCCCGCTCAACGTCAGCCATTGCACCCGTCGGGTCTACCCATTGGGTCGACCTCTTAAAAACAGGTCCACATTTGTCGACCCGATGGGTCGACCACACAGGTGCCTTCCAGCGATCAGGTGCGGGGTGCCCTACGCCGGTGATTTCCGCCGCAGCTCGAAGTTCTTCCCGAGGTACACGCGCCGCACCGTTTCATCGGCGGCCAGCTCCTCGGCGGTGCCCTGCTTCAGGATCTTCCCCTCGAACAGCAGGTAGGCCCTGTCCGTGATGCTCAGGGTCTCCTGCACGTTGTGGTCGGTGATCAGGATGCCGATGTTCTTCTCCTTCAGCTTGGCCACGATGCCCTGGATGTCCTCCACGGCAATGGGGTCCACCCCTGCGAAGGGCTCATCGAGCAGGATGAAGCGCGGCTCATTGGCCAGCGCCCGGGCGATCTCGGTCCTGCGGCGTTCGCCTCCGCTGAGCACATCGCCCATGTTCTTGCGCACATGCTGCAGGCTGAACTCGTCCAGCAGCTCCTCCAGCTTGCGCGCCTGTTCGGCCTTGCTCTTCCCGGTCATCTCCAGGATCGCGCGGATGTTGTCCTCCACGCTGAGCTTGCGGAACACGCTGGCCTCCTGCGGCAGGTAGCCGATGCCGCGCTTGGCCCTGCGATACATGGCCAGGTCGGTGATGTCCTCGTTGTCCAGGTAGATGTGGCCCTCGTTGGGCTTGATGAGGCCCACGATCATGTAGAAGCTGGTGGTCTTGCCGGCCCCGTTCGGACCAAGCAGCCCCACGATCTCGCCCTGCTTCACCTCCACGCTCACCCCGTTCACCACGGTGCGGCGCTTGTAGCGCTTGAAGATGTTCTCGGCCCTGAGCACGGATCAGAAGGTGATGTTCAGTTTCAAACGTAAGGCCCACGCCCGTGTGTTGGGGTGGTCCAGGTAGGTGAGGCGGCGGATGGCATCCACCCGCAGCACCTTCAGGATGTTCTCCACGCCCAGGGAGACCTCGGCATAAGGTCCATCGGAGAGGTCGTTCATGAAGGGCAGGAGCTCCATTTCCGTCCGGTGCTTGTCATCCAGATCGCCAATGGCCGCCTTGAAGCCCACCACCTCGCGCCATTTGAGGCGGCGGAACAGCGGCACGCGGTTGAAGAACAAGCCATCGAAGTGGTGCTCCAGGGACATCGTGGCGCTCCGGTCGTTGATGAACTCGAAGAAGTTCATCGTGTTGAAGGCATTATCGTCGAAGTAGAAGGTCTCGTTGCCCGCATTGATCAGCAGCAGCGGGTAGGGCAGCGTGCCCCACACCTGGCCCGCGGTGACCGTGTAGCGGAAGAAACCCAGCGCGCCCAGTTGCAGGCGCTGCTGCACACGGGCGATGACCTTGGTGTAGTCATAATCCCCGTCGAGCAGGCCCTTGAAGCCATGCACCAGGTGCACCTGAAGCACCGGGTAGCGCGTGCCCATGCTCACACGCGTGAAGTCGCCGCTCATGTACTTCTCCTTGTAGGCGAAGTAGGTGTTGAGGAAGACCTCCGAGGTGGTTATGCTGCTGATGACCTCGGGCTCGGCGGCATCGCTGAAACGCAGATAGGACAGTGAACCGCGCGGGAACATGGTGCGGTGCCGTACGCCGAACGTATTGCTGAAGCCCATGAACCATTCGCGTTCCACGAAGCCGTAGTAGTCATCCACCAGGGTGAGCTTGTCGTTGGGCAGCCTGCGGAAGAGGGAGGAAAGGATGTTGTCCTCGCGGAAGGCGCCCACGCTCTGACCCAGTTGCTCGATGTCGCGCTTGAAGTAGGCGCCGGCAATGATGCGCGGGTCGCGGGAGATGAGCGTCTTGCCTCCGAACCCGTACTTGATGTCCTGGTCCTTGGTGCCGTAGGCCAGGTAGCCCTCCAGCTCCACCCGTCGGCTCCATTGGCTGCTGGTGCGCGCGCCCACGCGGAAGCGGCTGCCTTCCACCGCATTGAAACTGTAGGTGGTGAAGTAGGGTCCAAGCTCCAGGTCACCCATGGGATAATACCCGGTCACCACCGTTTGGATGATGTCGATGTAGGTGCGGAAGCGCGGGATGGTCTTCATGGTGTCCACCATGTGGTAGACGGCGGCCTCCTTGGCGGAGAGCTCCATGTGGCGATGTTCCTCCCAATACGTGTTCTGCGCACTGCCCGCGTCCAAGGCCATCACCACCTCCTCGGCGCCGGCATAGAACTCCTCCTCCTTGGGTTGGTTGATCACGAACTCCCGGTAGCTGGCCGTGCGCCGGCCGTACAACCCCTGCACGGGATTCTTGTTGGGCCGTCCCACATCGCGCACCACGTTGAGGTCCACCACCAGCTCATCGCGGGTGAGCATCCACACCTCGTTCTGCACCTGGTCATACTCCTGCTTCACCCAGAAGCCCTCCACGAAATTGAGGTTGGCCCCTGCCGGTATCCCCGCCTCGATGCGCCGCACGGCATAGGTGGTGTCGTTGATCCACATCTCACCGGCAAAGGCGAGCTCCTGCGGCCGCTTGGGCTTGAACTCGAGCTTGTAGCACCAGTACTTGCCCACGAAGGCGCTGTCGGTGAGGTAGTAGTCGTAGAAGCCCTTGCCGCCATCGGCCAGCGGGCTCACGAAGTTGCGGCCGAAGATGACCAGGAAGTTGTCGTAGATGTTGACGTTCTGGTACATGTCGCCCATGAACTGCGACACGCTCTCGTTCTCGATGCCGCTCACCTTGGTGCCCCGGATAAGCTCCTTGCGTGTGCGGGGTTTCTGCCGGTAGTAGACCTCGGAAAGGGTCTCGGTCATGAAGATCGGCAGGTAGGGTTTGGTGCCGCTGCTGTCGATGTTGTCGAAGATGAAGGCGAAGGGCCGGAAGAGCTTCTTCTGGGTGAACTCCTCGGTGATGTTGTTCAGGTCGAACTCGATCTTGTTGTAGGCCTCGTATTCATAGGCCGCGAGCTTCTCCCGGTTGTTCACGGGCTTGTGCTGGATGACGCGGCGCAGGATGGCGAAGGCCGGGTTCTCGCCGGTCGGCACGATCACCACTTCGGCCAGCTCCACGTTGCTTGGCTCCAACGCGATGTCGATCACCTGGGCGCGGTCCTTCCGCACGGCCACGCTACGGGGCGTGTACCCCACCGAGGAGACGCGGAGCGAATCCGTGGCATAGTACGTCTCCAACGCGTAACGGCCATCCATGTCGGTGGTGGTGCCGATGCGGCTGTCGATGAAGGCGATGCTGACGAACGGAAGCGGTTCACCGGTGCGCGCATCGGTCACGCGGCCACTGATGGTCGTGCTCTGGGCCACACCCACCACAGCGGCCAGCAGGAGCACCGCCATCGAAAGCGCACGTGCTATGCCGACTGGGATGCTCATGCGCGGTGTGCGGGCGGAAGCTCACGAGCGGCAATGCGCTCCATCCGTTTCAACGTACGGGCGGACAGAATGATGCTGGCCTCATAGAGCAGCATCAGCGGAACGGCCACCACCAGCTGGCTCACCACATCGGGCGGTGTGATGATCGCGGCGATCACCAGCACCAGTACGAACGCGTGCTTCCGATAGTTCCGCATGAACGCCGGTGTGAGGAGGCCGGCGCGGGTAAGGAAGAGCACCACGATGGGCAGCTCGAAGGCCACACCCGTCCACAAGGTCACCGAGGTCACCATGGAGATGTAGCTGTCCAGCGCCACGGCGTTCTGCACGCTGCCGCTCACCTGGTAGGAGCCAAAGAACTGGATGCTCATGGGGGCCAGCAGGAAGTAGCCGAAGCTCACCCCGAGCAGGAACAGGATGGTGGCGAACCCCACCACGCCCCGCAACGAACGGCGCTCGCGGGGGTGCAGTCCCGGGGCGATGAAACGCCAGAACTCCCACAGCACATAGGGGAAGGCGATGATGAACCCGGCCACGAAGGACACCATGAGGTGGGTGAAGAACTGCCCGCTCATGCTGATGTTCTGCAGCACGAAGGGGATGTCGGACACGCACAGGAGATCATCCGCTCCTGCCATTCTGCCCAGCTTGCACAGCAGCTTGTACGTGATGAAATCAGCCGACTTCGGCGCGAGCACAATGCCGTCGAACACCACGTCCTTGGCGACGAAGGCCGCCACCATGCCGATGATGATCGCAGCAGCGGACCGGACGAGCGTCCAACGGAGCTCCTCCAAATGCTCCAAAAAGGTCATTTCGGCAGGTTCGGTGCGAGCCACGACGGATCTCTGGAAAGTGCCAAAGATAGCCGGGGCCACAGGCGCTTCCGGCCCTGTGCAGGCCAGTTATCAACCGCGCTGCATAGGCAACAAGGACGCGGGCCGCACGTTTAGGATCGTTAGGAAAAAAGTGGGGTACCAGTACCTCCACGAGCCGTACCTTAGAAGCGTCAACAGCGGGTTGCTCCGGCCCGACACACATGCAATGACCCACGTAGACCTGACCCCTCGGGAAGCACTCGAGCAATTCTTCGGTTTCAACACCTTCAAAGGCGAACAGGAAGCCATCGTGCAGAGCGTCCTCGACGGGCGCAACACCTTCGTCATCATGCCCACCGGCGGCGGCAAGAGCCTGTGCTACCAGCTGCCCGCGCTGATGATGGATGGCACCGCCATCGTGGTGAGCCCCCTCATCGCGCTGATGAAGAACCAGGTGGATGCCCTGCGCGGCTTCAGTGAGGAGGCCGGCGTGGCCCACTTCCTCAACAGTTCGCTCACCCGCAACGAGACCCTGCGTGTGCGGAAGGACATCAAGGAGGGCCGCACCAAGATCCTCTACGTGGCTCCGGAAAGCCTCACGAAGAAGGAGAACGTCGAGTTCCTCACCGACATCAAGATCAGCTTCTTCGCCATCGATGAGGCGCACTGCATCAGCGAGTGGGGCCACGACTTCCGGCCCGAGTACCGCCGCCTGCGCACCATCTTCAACGAGATCAAGCGGGTGCCGGTGATCGCCCTCACCGCCACGGCCACCGAGAAGGTGCAGGAGGACATCCTGAAGAACCTGGACATCCCTGATGCGCTGGTGTACAAGGCCAGCTTCAACCGCCCGAACCTCTACTACGAGATCCGCCCCAAGAAGGACGTGCAGCGGGAGATCATCCGCTTCATCAAGCAGCACGAGGGCCGCAGTGGCATCATCTACTGCCTCAGCCGCAAGAAGGTGGAGGAGACCGCCGAGATGCTCAATGTGAACGGCATCAAGGCCCTGCCCTACCACGCCGGCATGGACGCCCACCAGCGCGCCAGCCACCAGGACCAGTTCCTCATGGAACAGGTGGACGTGATCGTGGCCACCATCGCCTTCGGCATGGGCATCGACAAGCCCGATGTGCGCTTCGTGATCCATCACGACATCCCCAAGAGCCTGGAGAGCTACTACCAGGAGACCGGACGCGCCGGACGCGACGGCGGGGAGGGCAAGTGCGTGGCCTTCTACAGCTACAAGGACATCGAGAAGCTGGAGAAGTTCCTGCAGGGCAAACCGGTGGCCGAACAGGAGATCGGCAAGCAGCTGCTGGCGGATACCGTGAGCTTCGCCGAGACCAGCATGTGCCGGAGGAAGTTCCTGCTGCACTACTTCGGCGAGGAGTTCGATGCCCGGCATTGCAACAAGGGCTGCGACAACTGCGCCAATCCCAAGGAGCAGTTCGAGGGCAAGGAGGACCTGGAACTGGTGCTGCGCGCCGTGAAGGAGAGCAAGGAGCGCCACCGCGCCAAGTTCATCTGCGACCTGATCACCGGCACCGAGACCAGCGAGATCAAGAACTACAAGGGCGACAAGCTCAAGGTGTACGGCGAAGGCTCGGACAAGGACGGACACCACTGGATGGCCGTGGTGCGCCAGGCCAACGTGGGCGGTTTCCTGCACAAGGACATCGAGACCTACGGCAACCTGAGCCTCACCGAGGCCGGCAAGAAGTTCCTCGCCAAGCCGGTGTCGATCAAGTTCGTGAAGGAGCGCGACTACAGCGACTACGAGGGCGTCGACGACGAGCCCGTGGCGCGCGGCAGCGCAGCGGCCGACGAGAAGCTCATGGCCATGCTGAAGGACCTGCGCCGCAACCAGGCACAGAAGCTGAAGCTGCAGCCCTGGGTGCTGTTCCAGGACCCCTCCCTGGAGGAGATGACCATGCGCTACCCCACCACCATCGAGGAGCTCACCCAGGTGAGCGGCGTGGGTCCCGGCAAGGCGCAGAAGTTCGGCAAGCCCTTCGTGGAGCTGATCGCCCGCTATGTGGAGGAGAACGACATCGAGCGCGCCGAGGAGGTCACCGTGCGCTCCATCGTGAACAAGAGCGGCAACAAGGTCCACATCATCCAGAACATCGACAAGCGGTTGCCGTTGGACGCCATCGCCAAAGCGCGCAACCTGAGCATGAGCGACCTGATCACCGAGCTGGAGAGCATCGTGATGAGCGGGACCAAGCTGGATATCAACTACCAGCTCAACGATATGCTCGAGGCCGATGCCCAGCAGGAGATCATGGACTACTTCCGCGACGCGGAGTCCGACGACATCGAGACCGCGCACCGGGAGTTCGATGGTGACTTCAGCGAGGAGGAACTGCGGCTGATGCGGATCAAGTTCATGAGCGAGGTCGCGAACTAAGGCTCATTCAGGGACCATGGGACGCATTGTGATGATCATCGGACTTCTGGCCGTCTTCCTGGGCTGGGTGCTCTATCGATCGCTTGTGAAGCGTGACCTGATGCAACACAAAGGGCCCCTGTTCTTAGGTGGCTTGTTCCTAGGCAGTTGGGCCTTGTTGTATTTCTGGCTTTGGGCATGACCCAACGGTCTCTTTGCCATGAGCCCCAACGACCTTACCCTCGTCGCGAAGCACGTGATGAAGCTGCTGGTGGAGCGGCGTTTCGCGGAGTTGGAAGCGGCCACGGATGGCACGCGCCTTAGCGCTGACGATATGGAGGCCGCCGTCGATGACGTGGGCGGTGCATTGGTCATGCCCCCGGAGACCGTGTGGAGGGACCTGCGCATCGCACCGGTCAAGAACTGGCCGGGAGCGTTCAACCTGCGGCTCGACCTCTGGACCTCGCGGGGCCGGACCTCCAGCACCGTGGAGCTCACCGTTCACACGAAGAACGGCAGGCCGGTGATCGAGGTGGATGACATCATTGTGGGGTAAGACGCCGATCGGCGATCTCACGCAGCGCCCCCATCGCCATCATCGTCGCACCGATCGGCAGTGCATCCTCATCGATGTCGAAGTCAGCGGTGTGCAGGCCGCTCTGCGTGCCCGCCTTCGCCGGGTTGCCGGTGCCCAGGCGGAAGAAGCAGCCGGGCATCACGTGCGTGTAGTACGCGAAGTCCTCGGCGCCCATGCGGATGTCCATGTCCACCACGTTCTCCGCACCCACCAGGTCCACGGCCAGCGCACGCATGCGGGCCGTGAGTGCGGGATCGTTCTTCACCACGGGCGAGCCCCTCACGATGCGGAACTCCACCTCACCTCCCTGGTCCTGGGCGATGCGTGAGGCGATGCCCGGCAGCAGCTCGTGCAGGCGAGCACGCAGATCCTCGTTGAAGGTGCGCAGGGTACCGTCGATGGCCACCGTGTCCGGAACAATGTTGGTGGCCCCGGCGGCGATCACCTTGCCGAAGCTCAGGACCATGG
>CAUJFM010000024.1 GCA_963169595.1 Bacteroidota bacterium
CCGGCCCACGGCATCGTGAAGCAACTGGAGGCCGCCGGATTCCAAGGTGATACCACCATCGCCATCGAAGGCGGCACCGTGAACGTGAAGCGCACCGGTGAACGCACCGAAGTGCGCGTGGAAATGGAGAAGACCGTGGACGAAACCACCGCACAACCCGCACCCTGATGCCCAAGTTCCTCAAGTGGTCGTTGATCACCATCGCCATCCTCACTGTTGTCGGCGTGGTGGGTTTCCAGTACATGAAGAGCCAGACCAAGAAGGCCAGTCCGGAAGAGACCGTGTCCTTCACGCTGGGCAGTGGCACCGTGGAGGTGAACTACAGCCGCCCCTCGGTGCGCGGCCGTTCCATCTTCGGCGGACTGGTGCCCTATGGCAAGGTGTGGCGCACGGGGGCCAATGAGGCCACCACCATCACCTTCAGCCAGGACGTGCAGTTCGGCGACAAGCCCGTACCGGCCGGCACCTACACGCTGTGGAGCATCCCCGGGCCCGACACCTGGCAGGTGATGGTGAACAGCAAGATGTACGGCTGGGGCGTGAACTTCGATGGCGAGGCCCAACGCGACCCGCTCGCCGATGTGGCCGAGGTGAAAGTGCCCGTGCGCCACCTCACCGCCCCCGTGGAGCAGTTCACCATCGCCGTCACCAACGACCCCGCCGTGCTCACCCTGAGCTGGGCCGATGTGCAAGTGGCCGTGCCCCTTTCCACCCGCTGAGCGTTCCGAGGTGCGCCGCCTTCGCGGCGAACTGCATTTCCCTCCGTGTCCCATTGGCGCCCTTCGCGTCTTCGCGGTGAACCTCGCATTCCGTCGCGCCCTCTGCGTCGTCGCGGTGAACGATTTCCATCCGTGCCCTCCGCGCCCCTACCTCCGGCAGGCAGGTCCGCGTGAACCCGCATTCCCTCCGCCTCCCCTTGGCGCCCTTCGCGTCTTCGCGGTGAACTGTATTTCCTCTGCGTTCTCCGCGCCTCCGCGTGAGCCTGCATTTTCTCCCCTTCCTCCGCTCCCCTGCTTGAGCCTGCCTCAACCCTCCTGCCCACTCCCCCGCATTTCCTCCCCACCCTCCCCACCCCTACCTTCGCACCATGCAATTCACCGCCGCCCAGATCGCCGAGCTCCTCCACGGAGAAGTGGACGGTGACCCGCAGGTGCTGGTGAACGACCTGGCCAAGATCGAGGAGGCCCGCAGCGGCACCCTCACCTTCCTGGCCAACCCCAAGTACACCGATCACATCTACACCACGAAGGCCACCATCGCCATCGTGGAGAAGGGCTTCGAGGCGCACCGGCCCATCCCCAAGAGCCTCACGCTGATCCGGGTGGCCGACCCGCGCATGGCCTTCACGCAACTGCTGGAGCGCAACTACCACCTGCAGTACGAGAAGAAGGGCATTGAACAGCCGAGCTTCGTGAGCCCCTCCGCCAAGCTGGGCAAGGGCGTGTACATCGGCGCCTTCAGCTACATCAGCGAAGGCGTGGTGCTGGAGGATGGCGTGAAGGTCTTCCCCAACACCTTCATCGGCGAACGCGTGGTGGTGGGCAAGGGCACCCGCATCCATGCCGGGGTGAAGATCTACCACCAGACCGTGATCGGCGCGCAGTGCGTGATCCACAGCGGGGCGGTGATCGGGGCCGACGGTTTCGGCTTCGTGCCCAATGCCGAAGGGGTCTACGAGAAGATGCCGCAGGTGGGCAACGTGATCCTGGAGGACCAGGTGGAGGTGGGCGCCAACACCACCATCGACCGCGCCACCATCGGCCACACCATCATCCGCCAGGGCACCAAGCTGGACAACCTGATCCAGGTGGGCCACAACGCGGAGATCGGCCGGCACAACGTGATCGTATCGCAGACCGGCATCGCCGGCAGCACCAAGGTGGGCGACCACAACCAGATCGGGGGCCAGGTGGGCATCGCCGGACACCTGCACATCGGCGACCAGGTGCGCATCGCGGCCCAGAGCGGCATCGGCAGCAACCTGCCCGATGGCGCCATGGTGCAGGGCTCCCCCGCCTTCCCCAAGGGCCAGTACGACCGCAGCTCGGTGGTCTTCCGCCGCCTGCCCGACCTGCAGAAGCGCGTGGACCAGCTGGAGAAGGAACTGGCCGCGCTGAAGGCCCGCCAGCAGGGCTGACCAACGCCCCACGCCGGTACGCGGCATCGCCCTACCTTCGCCGGGCACGAGCGGCGCCCCGGCCGGACCCCTGCGGCGCCCTCCACCACCGATGAGCGACAAGCAGCACACCCTCCGCGCGGCCGCCACCCTCAAGGGCGTTGGCCTGCACAGCGGCGTTCCCGTCACCCTCACCCTGCTGCCGGCCCCCGTGGGCCAAGGCTACAAGTTCCAGCGGGTGGACCTGCCGGACCAGCCCATCATCGAGGCCGATGCCGAACTGGTGGTGAGCACCGCCCGCGGCACCACCCTGGGCAAAGGCGATGTGGTGGTGAACACCACCGAGCACGTCCTCAGCGCCCTCTACGCGCTGGGCGTGGATAACTGCCTGCTACAGCTCTCCGGTCCCGAGGTGCCCATCATGAACGGCAGTGCCATGCCCTTCGTGGAGGCCATCGAGGCCGTGGGCCTGGAGGAACAGGACGCCCCCCGGAATTGGTACGTGCTGAAGGAACCCATGTGGTTCGAGACGCAGGAGCGCGGCACCGAGATGCTGGCCGTGCCCACCCCAGGCGGCGAGTTCCGCGTAACGGTGATGGTGGACTACAACAGCCCGGTGCTCGGCACCCAGCACGCCAGCATGTACCGCGTGGAGGAGTTCAAGACGGAGATCGCGCCCTGCCGCACCTTCGTCTTCCTGCGTGAGCTGGAGCAGCTGGCCAAGGCCGGCCTGATCAAGGGCGGCGACCTGGACAACGCCATCGTGATGGAGGACCGCGAAGGCACCACGCAGGAGGACCTGAAGTCCCTGGCCCAGGCGCTGGGCCGCCCCTACCAGGAGGTGGAGATCCGCCGCAACGGCGTGCTCAACACCACCGACCTGAAGTTCTTCAACGAGCCCGCGCGCCACAAGCTGCTGGACATCGTGGGCGACCTGGCATTGGTGGGCCGCCCCATCAAGGGCCACATCCTGGCCGCACGCCCGGGCCACTTCGGCAACACCAGCTTCGCCAAGCGCCTGAAGGAGCGCATCCGTGAGGAGGAGAAGCACCCGGCGCTCCACATCGACCTGAACAAGGAGCCGGTGTTCGACATCCAGCAGATCGAGAAGATGCTGCCGCACCGCTACCCCTTCCTGCTGGTGGACAAGGTGCTCCACATGGACGCGAAGAGCATCATCGGCATCAAGAACGTGACGATGAACGAGCCGCAGTTCACCGGCCACTTCCCCGGCAATCCGGTGATGCCCGGCGTGCTGCAGGTGGAGGCCATGGCGCAGGTGGGCGGCATCTTCGCCCTGAGCCAGGTGCCCGACCCCGAGAACTACACCACCTATTTCCTGAAGACCGATGGCATCCGCTACCGCCGCAAGGTGATCCCGGGCGACACCATCGTGTTCCACCTGGAGCTGCTCACCCCCATCCGCCGCGGCCTGGTGCACATGCAGGGGCGCGGCTACGTGGGCGGCCAGCTGGCCGTGGAGGCCGAGATGATGGCCCAGATCGTGAAGGACAAGACCCCCGAGCCCGCCAAGGCCACCGCCTGAACCCGCCCACCGATGAGCATCTCCCCCCTCGCCTATGTGCACCCTGACGCCAAGCTGGGCGCGAACGTCGTGGTGGAACCCTTCGCCTCCATCTACGCCGATGTGGTGGTGGGTGAAGGCACCTGGATCGGCCCCAATGCCGTGCTGATGGACGGCGCGCGCATCGGCAGCAAGTGCCGCATCTTCCCCGGTGCGGTGATCGGTGCCATCCCGCAGGACCTGAAGTTCGCCGGCGAGTACACCACGGCCGAGGTGGGCGACAACACCACCATCCGCGAGTGCGTCACCATCAACCGCGGCACCGCAGACCGGATGAAGACCGCCGTGGGCGACAACTGCCTGCTGATGGCCTACGTGCACCTGGCGCACGACTGCATCCTGGGCAACAACATCGTCATCGCCAACAGCGTGAACCTGGCCGGCCACGTCACCATCGACGACTGGGCCATCCTGGAGGGCAACGTGGCGGTGCAGCAGTTCATCCACATCGGTGCGCACAGTTTCATCGCCGGCGCCAGCCTGGTGCGGAAGAACGTGCCGCCCTTCGTGAAGGCCGCGCGCGAGCCGCTCAGCTACGTGGGCGTGAACGTGGTGGGCCTGCGCCGCCGCGGTTACAACGACGAGCAGATCGCCCGCATCGAGGACATCTACCGCGAGATCTTCGTGCGCAACACCAACATCGAGCGCGGCGTGCAGAACGTGGAGCAGACCCTGCCCCGCAGCCCCGAGCGCGGCCA
>CAUJFM010000025.1 GCA_963169595.1 Bacteroidota bacterium
GTGCTACACCCGCTCGATCCTCGCCCCAAGGGCTTTCAGCCGGCCTTCGATGTCCTGGTAGCCGCGGTCGATCTGTTCGATGTTGTCGATGGTGCTGGTGCCATCGGCGCCGAGGGCGGCGATCAGCAGGGACACCCCGGCACGGATGTCGGGGCTGGTCATGCGGATGGCGCGGAGCGGCTTTTCGAAGTCCTTGCCGATCACCAAGGCCCGGTGCGGGTCGCACAGGGTGATCTGGGCGCCCATCTCGATCAGTTTGTCGGTGAAGAACAGGCGGCTTTCGAACATCTTCTGGTGGATCAGTACGTGGCCACGCGCCTGGGTAGCGGTCACCAACACGATGCTGAGCAGGTCGGGGGTGAAGCCCGGCCACGGGTGGTCGCTGATCACGCGGTTGCTGCCGTCGAGGAAGGGTTCGATGGTGTAGTGGTCCTGGGCGGGGATGTGGATGTCGTCGCCCCGGCGTTCCACGGCGATGCCGAGCTTGCGGAACACATCGGGTATGATGCCGAGGTGCTCGTATCCGGTATCCTTGATGGTGATCTCGCTGCGCGTCATGGCGGCCATGCCGATGAAGGAGCCGATCTCGATCATATCGGGCAACATGCGATGTTCGGTGCCACCGAGCTCTTTCACGCCATCGATGTGGAGCAGGTTGCTGCCGATGCCGGAGATGCGGGCGCCCATGCGCACGAGCATGGAGCAGAGCTGTTGCAGGTAAGGTTCGCAGGCCGCGTTGAAGATGGTGGTGCGCCCTTCGGCGAGGGTAGCGGCCATCACGATGTTGGCGGTTCCGGTCACGCTGGCCTCGTCCAGCAGCATGTAGCATCCTTTGAGCTGCTTGGCCTCGGCCCGGTAGAAGGCGTCGTGTTCGTCGTACTTGATGGTGGCGCCCAGCTTCTCGAAACCGGTGAAATGGGTGTCCATGCGGCGTCGGCCGATCTTGTCGCCGCCGGGGCTGGGGATGTAGCCCCGGCCGAACCGGGCGAGTGCCGGGCCGGCCACCATCACGCTGCCGCGCAGGCTGCCGCCCATGCGTTTGTATTCGGGGTCGAGGAAGAACTCCAGGTTCACGCTACGGGCCTGGAACCGGTACGATCCGGTGCCGAGCTTCTCCACGATCACGCCCATCGCCCGCAACAGGTCGATCAGTTTGTTCACGTCCACGATGTCGGGCACGTTGTGGATGGTGACCGGCTCGCTCGTGAGCAGCACGGCGCAGAGGATCTGCAGTGCCTCGTTCTTGGCGCCCTGGGGCACCACCTCACCTTTAAGGCGGTGGCCACCTACGATCTTGAAGCTTCCCATGGTGCGAAAGAACAGCACCGGGTGGGGTGTGCAGGCCGAAGTGGGCTCCGGGTATCAACAGGCCATTGTCACCGGCGGGTCCGGGCCGGGAGCAGGGGGGCGTGGTGCTTCAGGGCCGCCCGGCGGCTCAATAGCGGCCCTTGTTCCGGTTGCGTTTACGCTTCTTGCCACCGCCGCCGCCGCCGTTGTTGTTGTGGCGTTTGCGGGTGTCCACCTCGTTGCGCGGGCCGTTCTGCTGGGTGCGGAGCAGGTCGGCGGTCTGGGCCAGCTGTGCATCGTCCTTCAGGCGCAGGCGGCCTTTGCTCAGTTCGCCGAGGTCCTTCAGGATCAACGGGTCGGGCACGGTGTCGCGGTTCCAGACCAGGAATTGCTTCTTCATCTGGTTGGCGATCACAGCGGTGTAGGCGTCGCGGGTCTGTCCGGGCTCCATGGCCACGCATTGGTCGATCATGCGCTGCACCATCTTGCCGTAGTGGCCGTACTTGATGCTCGTTTGCGGGTAGGGGATCCGGGCGGGTTTGCTTTCCAGGCCTTCGGGGGTGGGTTTGGGGAATGGGCCGTCCACATCCAGCTTGAATTCGCTCATGATGTAGAGGTGGTCCCAAAGGGTGCGCTCGAAGTGCTCGCTGTTGCGCAGTTGTGGGTTCAGGCGGGCGATCACCTGGATGATGGCTTTGGCCTGCTGGGTGCGCTTGTCGCGGTCTTCGATCTCCATCACGTGGTCCACCATGCGTTGCACGTGGCGGCCGTATTCAGGAATGGGCAGTTGGCGACGCTGGGTGTTGTAATCGAGTCCGGAAAGGCTCATGGGATGAGGAAGTTCAATAGCAAGGCCGCTGGTCCATGGCCTTGGGTCGCTGCTTCGGGATCGGGGGCCTCGCGGGCGCGACAGGGCCAAATGTAGTAGGAAGGGCCGGTTCCGGGTGATCTTGGGGTGTCGTGGTCACGCTGCTTGATGGGCCGGCCACCCAGGAGCCGGGCCATTACCCCTTCAGAGTCGGGCGATCGCCGGATAGGTGAACACGCTGTCCGGGATCACCTCCACGCCGGGAGGGAACTTGGACATGTCCTTGCCATCCTGCAAAGCCTTCAGGGTGTATCCCTTCCGCTTGAGCCGTTCCACGGTACCTTCCGCAGGGATGCCGCGCATGGAGAGGTACCCGTGGCGGAACATGAACTGCACGTCGAACACGGTGGGCATATTGAACAGGATCGTCGTGGCGGGGTCGCCCAGCAAGGGAACGAGTTCTTTCTCCGCTTCCAGTGCCGCGTATTGCTGCATGTTATGCAGTTGCGCCGGGGCCGGAGGGTCATGGATGGCGTGCCGGTATTCGATGCGGCCTAAGTTGAGCATGGTGGCGCCAAGCACCGCGAAGCTTCCGCCGATCACCCATGACCGGGCCTTCGCGGGCCGTACAAGGCCGGCCACGCGCACGATCGCGTAGGCCACGGCAATGAGGTACAGGGGCAGTAGGAAAAGAGTGTAGCTCACCATTTTGGTGGCGGCCAGCGCGAAGAACACGTGGGTGGCGATCACCGTGCTACCGATGAACCATCGCTTTTCCGCTGCCCGCACACCGACCACGAGCAGGAGCAGCGCGGGCAGCACGGACCACCAGGCCAGTGGGTACAGCATGTCATGCACCACCCCCAAGTGGTAGTGCCACGGACCGCCATGCCCGTCCACCGGCCAACCGAAGTGCTGGGCCTTGAACGACCATTCGTACGCGGCCTGCTCCGGGAACCGGATGAAGATGTACGCGAGCCAAGCACCTGCCGGTGCCATGGCGCAGGCCACGGCCACAAGCCAGTAGCGCACCTGCTCCCGGAAGGCCCGCCGGTGGAGTAATTGGATGGTCCATGGCAGAAGAACGATGGCGCCGAGGTACCACTTCGTCAGGATGGCCGCCGCGCTGGATAGTCCGATCAACACCGCCCACCGGTACGATCGCGTGTGCAGGAACTCCAGATACCCCCACCAGCTCAAGGCGATCATGGCGAAGAAGATGGTGTCGTTATGCTCCGTGAGTATCGCACCTGCCGTCAGCTCGATCGCATAGTAGCTGAAGGTCAGCAACAGGGCGGCACCGAACGCTGTATGGCGGCGCACGGCCTCGGCCTCGCTTGAAAGAAGAAGAGAGGCCATCCGGTAGAGGAGCGGCACGTAGGCCGTCATCCAGAACGCGCTGGGAAGCCGCACGGCCCATGGTTCGGGTCCGAACAGACCAACGGACAGGGCGATCTGCCACAGGAAGAACGGGGGTTTGTGCAGCCAGATGTGCATCAGGCTCCAGTTGTTCGTCACCGGCATGTCCGGCTCGACGAACAGCATGGGTTTGAAGGGGTGTGCGACCATGTTCTTGCCCACCATGGCATGGAACACTTCGTCCCAATAGCTCAGGAAGGGGTCGAGGAAACAGGCCCACAAGCGAAGGGTAAGCGCAGCCAAAGTGAGCAGCAGTAGTGCGGGCCGGGGTCGCCCTCGGCCATGCAGTACAACGGCCACGGCACCGAGGGATAGTGCGAGGGCTATGGTCGCTTGTTGTTCGAAGGAGAAGGATAGGCTCACGGTAGCAAACCTAAGATGCCCGGAACGCTCAAAATGGTCCTGCATTCAGTGGGCTTAGGGACCCACGAGGATGGTCCGCAGACCAGTATTTGGTGTGTTGGGCTCCAGCGGGTGGAATAGGACGGATGGTAATGAAGGTGTTCGTGGGTGTTGTGCGCTGATCCTGGAAGGCTCCATGGGCCGGGTCATGGAGTGTTCGGGAGTTGGTCCTCTGGAGAGGGTGCAGGGCACGTTCGAACCATGCGAGGAGCGTTGGTGCCGATGGTAGTGGTCATCAGCACGGTCCTTTCTGCCCTGAAAACGGCTTGGGTGTCTGCATGGGGCGGGACTGGTATGTGCCTCTATTCAGCGGGGATGAGGCCGGGTCGGAATGGGTAGGGGAACACGTGATACCATTTCGCACTAAGGCGTAGGCTAATGATGCGAAGGACTCTTTTCGCAGGACGATACGGCGGGCTCGTTGCAAGGCCGAAGGCTTAGACCGCAGGGAGCGAAGCTGCCGAGGGCATGGGCTACGGAACGATCACGACGGAGAAGGCATGGGGAAATAGAGCAAGCGGATCGGATGGTATTGGATGTCCAAATGGTATTAGAACAGGAACGAAAAGCACCTGTCGTTGGGTGTCGCGTTCGGGTAGGCCTACCGTTCGCATGCGGAACGGTGGCGGTGGTAACATGGCGTACCGGTCGCGCAGCAAGCTGGGATCGAGCACGCCAGGGTCATTGATCGGCTACGCGTCCGGAGCAGGTTCAGCCCTCCACCACTTGTAGCTTGGCGAAGCGCAGCAGCAATTGTTTCTGCCCGGCGGTGGGGAAGAACACCGTGGCTTTCAGGTCGGGGGCCTTGCCCTCCACCTTCAGCACCTTGCCCTTGCCGAAGCGTTCGTGCAACACGGTCATGCCCTCGGCGATGTCCGCCGTCCCGTTGCCTAAGGAATTCGTGGCCTCCAGGGGGGCACCGGTGGTGGAGATGCGCTTCAGGTTCGCGGCACGTGGCGTCGGTGCCGGGTTGTTGGCTGGCGGAGCGGCTGCACGGCCCAGCCCTGGTGCGCTCCGTTCCCGTCCGTGGATCGGCCTCGATGCTGCGCGATCCTCATGTGCATGGTCCGGACCAAGGGAACGGCGGTTGCCATCGCTTGGTGCACCCTGCCGTGCCACCGGTGGAGCACCGGGCCGGACGTAGTGGCCACTGCTGAAGGCCCCGCGTTCGTTCTGGGAGGGCATCTCCAGGTACTTCGGGTCGATCTCGTCGATGAAGCGGCTGGGCTCGCTGGTGGTGAGGTTACCCCACTTGTAACGACTGATCGCGTAGCTCAAGGTGGCCCTCTTCTCGGCGCGGGTGATGGCCACGTAGAACAGGCGACGTTCTTCTTCCAGGTCCGCGCGGCTTTGCACGCTCATCAGGTTCGGGAAGAGGTCTTCCTCCATGCCCACGATGTGCACGTAAGGGAACTCGAGGCCCTTCGCACTGTGGATCGTCATCAGGCTCACGCGGTCGTTGTCGTTCG
This sequence comes from Bacteroidota bacterium, assembly GCA_963169595.1. Lineage (GTDB taxonomy): Bacteria > Bacteroidota > Bacteroidia > Flavobacteriales_F > PHOS-HE28 > PHOS-HE28. Next base: position 5,386 of record CAUJFM010000025.1, read on the forward strand.
GGTCCGTGTTGTCGGCATCGGTCAACAGCGCTACGTCGATCAAGAAGTCGCTCAGCGTACGTGGCAGGTCTGTGCCTTCGGAGTTCGCTTCACTGAACTCCTTCATGCCGGCGAGCAACTCCTGGATGTTCTCGTAGCGGCTCACGCCTTCGGGTGTCTTGTCCACGAACAGGTCGCGCAGGATGCCGGTCTTCTGGGCGATGTACTCACCGAGGCCGTGTGCCGTATGCGTTTCCAGCATGGTGCGGAAGCTCTCGATCATGGTGACGAAATCGCCGAGCGCCTTGCGTGTTCCGCCGTGTACGTCGATGGCTTCGGGGTTCTTGTGGATCACGTCCCAGATGCTCATCTGCAGGTTCGCGGCCGTCACGATCAACTTGTCCATCGTGGTCTGTCCGATGCCGCGGGTGGGGTAGTTGATCACGCGCTTCAGCGCTTCCTCATCGTTGGGGTTGCACACCAAGCGGAAGTAGCTGATCAGGTCCTTGATCTCCTTGCGTTGGTAGAAACTGAGGCCCCCGTAGATGCGGTAGGGGATGTTCTGCTTGCGCAGGGCCTCCTCCATGCTGCGGCTCTGCGCGTTGGTGCGGTAGAGGATGGCGAAGCCCTTGTTCGGCACCTGGTTCTGCATCTTGGTCTCGAAGATGCTGTTGGCCACGAAGTGCCCT
>CAUJFM010000026.1 GCA_963169595.1 Bacteroidota bacterium
GGGAGGCGCCTGTTCCGAACAGGCGGAGAGCAGCAGGGTGCCTCCTAAGGCAAGGCTCAGCAAATGACGCATGGCGCGTCAAAGGAACAACAGCGTACCGGAACGCTAACGGCCGTGGATGTACAGGGCACCGCCGTCGGCGAGCAGTTCGATCAGCCGGGGCATCTCGGCACGGGACACGGCCGGGCAGCCCCAGCTGCGTCCGAGGCGGCCATGCTCGGCGATGAAGCCGGCGCTCACGTAATCGGCGCCGTGGATGATTACCTCACGGGCCAGGGCCTGGTCATTCAGCCCCTGCTCCAGGCCATGCAGGAGCAGCGCGGGGCCATGCTTCGGGCTCACGATCTCGGACCCCACGCGGTAGAGGCCCTTGCTGGTGGCATGAGAGCCTTCGCGGTTGCTGAACGAGGTGCAGTGCAGTTCACCCGAACCCTGGCCGTGGGCCACGTAGGTGCGCAGCAGCAGCGCCTTGTTCTTCAGATCGATCACGTAGAGCCGCTTGGCCGTGCTCGGCTGGGTCATGTCCGCAATGGCCAGCACGGAGCATTGCTGCCCCAGCTGTTCCAAGCGACGATACCCCGCAGCGAACACCGGCTGGGCCAGTTGACCGTCCAGACCGATCTCCGCGTAGAGGGCTTCGGCCAGGTTCGCCGAGCTCGCGCTGCTTTCCGTGCGCACTTCCGTGGACACGGGCGCAGCAGGCTTCTCCCCGGTGATGAGCCAGGAAAAAAGGAATACCAAGAGCAGTGGTGCGTTCACCATTGTTCCATGCAGGTTTTGCCATCGACCCCCCTTGTGCGAGGTTCCAGTTCGCAGAGCGCCGACGAGGCCATGAATTTACCCATTCTTCCCCTTTCTTATTTATACGTCGACCAAGGGCTTGCTGTTGCCGATAAGCCCGGCTCAGCGTCCGTCGGGGTGGATCTGGTATCATTGTTGCCCAGGCACTTACACCAACATCCTCACCGATGAAACGGCTCTTCCAGTTCCTGCCGATCGCCCTGCCGATGCTCTTCGCTTCCTGCGCCAAGGAGGAGAGCGATGACCTGCCCGTGGAGACCCCGATCTACCAGGACTACAAGGTGCTGTTCGACAAGCCCGAGAACCGGACCCGGGCCTACGCGACCCTCCGCAAGAACGGCAGTCTGGGTGTGCGTCTGCAGCTCACCGGGGGCTCGTCCATCACCTTCAACGGGAACAGCCACACGACCTACACCGAGCTGGACAACTACTTCTACCGCTGGGCCGCGGATGGTATGGTGGATGTGGCGTTCCGCTACACCAAGGAAGGCGTGGGCCAGTTCGTGAACACCATCGCACGCGCTGATACGAACGACATCGATGTGCCGAACGGCGTGGTGATCTCCCGCACGAACGGCGGACAGGTCTACTGGTGGGGCATCGGGTTGGAGCCGGGGGAAACGGTCTCCGCGAAGCTGAAGCAGGGGAGCACGACCACCTCATCGGTCACCGTGACGACCTCTGGTGCGGAGAGCATCCAACTGCCACCCTCGCTGATGACCAACCTCGCGGCCGGCACCGCCGACCTCTACCTGACCCGCACACGCACGCTGGGCCTGCAGCAGGCCGATGGCGGTGCCGGTGGACGCCGCATCGTGGAGGTGGAGGCGCGTGGGACGGTGACGTTGGAGTGAGTACCGCTCACCCCGCCAGCACAGCCTTCGCGTAGTTGGCCCAGCTCATGGTCTTCGTAGCCTCCACCACGTTCTCACGCGGGATGGGCTGGTCGATGCTCGCGTTCATCACGCGCACCATGTCGGCGATGTCCTTCGGGTTGGCAAGGTAGCCGTTGAAGCCATCAGTGATGGTCTCGGGGAAGTGCCCCACACGCGTGGCCACCGCAGGCAGCTTGAAGTTGTAGCTGAGGCTTTCCACGCCGCTGGGGGTGGCCGTCTCGTAGAAGAGCACGATGGTATCGGCCGCTTGGAAGTAGGGGGGCACCTCCTCGTTCGGGATGAAGCGGTCCACCACCAGGGTGCGATCACGTATGCCGAGGGTGTCCACCAGCGCCAGCGGGTCGTAGTCACGCTCGTCGTCGGCCTTTTTCAGGAAGAGCGTTTTCAGCGTGCCGAAGACCGCGTTCTTCAGCTTGGTGCTGAGCTTGGTCTGGTCCACCGTCTGCCAGAAGCGCTCGCCCACGATCATCAGGCTCACGTCGTCGCGCTGCTTCGCCAGTTCCGCGAAGGCCTCGATGCAGTAGTGCAGCCCCTTGTACTTGCGGATGAAGCCGAAGAAGAGGAACACATGCTTCCGCAGGCCGTGCTGCGCCTTCCACGCCTCCTTGTCGAACGCCGGGTCGGGTTTGAAAAGGGAGTAGATGGGATGGTAGAGCTTCAGGATGGCGCGTTGGGGCGCATCATGATGCGCCCGTACGTCCCTCGCGCCATCCAACGTTAGCTTGAATTCCTCCCCAGCGAATAGCACCTTCAGCTCCTCCGCCGTCTTGTACGCATGCACGATGAAGCTGTGCCCGTGCTGCAGGGCCATGCGCGTGAGCCGCGCGTCCAGGCTGCTCTGCTCCTTGGCGGCCACGAAGTGCAGGTCGAAGAGGATCTCAGCGCTCGTGTGCTTCCGCAGGTAGCTGGCGATGGTGTTGAGCGGGATGCCCTGCGTGGGGTTGTACCACTGCAGGATCACCTTGTCCGGCTTCAATTCAGCGATGGCCTTTGCGGTGCTCCACCACGTGCGCGGGTCGTTCCAGTTGGTGAGGTAGTGGACGGGGATGTCGTAGCCCTCCAGGAAGCTGCTGCGGCTGGCCTTGTCCACGAACTCGCGCGGGATGATCGCGGG
>CAUJFM010000027.1 GCA_963169595.1 Bacteroidota bacterium
CTTTGCTCAGCATGGATGTGGGCCATGAATTGGGCACGAAGGAATTCCAAGGCGGCAAGTCGCTCCGCCGGTGTTCGTCCACGCCAGAAATCCTTGTCGTTCGGGGCCTTTCCGCGGTCGATCACCAGCGCCTTGCGTTCCATAGCCTGCAAGGTACAACAACGGCTGGCCGTCATTCACCCGTGGACCGCCTCGCTCATGGCGAAGATGCGGTCGGGGTCCTCCTCGAAGGCGGTGCCCACCACCAGCATGTCGGCGCCGGCGGCGCAGAGGGCCTGGGCCTGTTCGGCCGTGCGGATGCCGCCCCCCACGATGAGCGGGGTGCTGACCGCCTTGCGCACGGCGGCCACCATCTGCGGGGACACGGTCCGTGGCGCACCGCTGCCCGTGTCCAGGTACATGGCGCGCAGGCCCAGCAGTTCGCCGGCCAGCGCGGTGGCGGCCGCGATGCCGGGCTTGTCGTGCGGCACGGGGGCGCTCTGGCTCACGTAATGGGCCGTCGTGGCGCGCCCGCCGTCCACCAGCAGGTAGCCCGTGGGGATGGCCTCCAGTCCGAGGGCCTTCACCGTGGGTGCGGCCGTCACATGGTGGCCGATGAGCAGTTCGGGGTTTCGGCCGCTGATGAGCGAGAGGAAAAGCAGCGCATCGGCGTGGCCGCTCAGCTGGGCGGGGCTTCCTGGGAAGAGCACCACCGGGCGGTCCGCGGTGGCATCCCGCGACCATTTCTTCACCAGTTGCACGCACCGGTCGAAGGAGGCCGAGGTGAGCAGGCTGCCGCCCACCAGGAACACGTCGGCACGGGCCATGCAGGCGTTCTGCACGGTACGTTCCAAGGTGGCCTCATCGGTCCCGAAGTCGGGGTCGATGAGCACGGCCAGGAGTTTGCGGCCCGAACCCTTTGCGGCTTCCAACTGTTCCAGCACGCGGCCCATGCCTGCGAACATAGCCAACAACCCGTGAACCAGCCCTACAGCGTAACTTCGCGCTCCCTATGAACACCACGATGCCGATGACCAAGGAACAGCTCCAGTACAAGGTGAAGGACATGAGCCTCGCCGACTGGGGCCGCAAGGAGATCGAACTGGCCGAGGCCGAAATGCCCGGTCTGATGGCCCTGCGCGCCAAGTATGGCCAGGACAAACCCCTGAAGGGTGCCCGCATTGCCGGCTGCCTGCACATGACCATCCAGACCGCCGTGCTGATCGAGACCCTGAAGGAGCTCGGCGCCGAGGTGAGCTGGAGCAGCTGCAACATCTTCAGCACGCAGGACCATGCCGCCGCCGCCATCGCCAAGGCCGGCATCCCCGTGTACGCCTGGAAGGGCATGAACAACGAGGAGTTCGATTGGTGCATCGAGCAGACCCTCTTCGCCTTCGAAGGGGGCAAGCCGCTGAACATGATCCTGGATGACGGCGGGGACCTCACCAACATGGTGTTCGACAAGTACCCCGAGCTGATCAAGGACATCAAGGGCCTCAGCGAGGAGACCACCACCGGTGTGCTGCGCCTGAAGGACCGCGAGAAGAACGGCACCCTGCCGATGCCCGCGATCAACGTCAACGACAGCGTCACCAAGAGCAAGTTCGACAACAAGTACGGCTGCAAGGAGAGCGCTGTGGACGCCATCCGCCGCGCCACCGACATCATGATGGCCGGCAAGGTGGCCGTGGTGTGCGGCTACGGTGATGTGGGCAAGGGCACGGCTGCTTCGCTCCGCGGCGCTGGTGCGCGCGTGGTGGTCACCGAGATCGACCCCATCTGCGCCCTGCAGGCCGCCATGGACGGCTATGAGGTGAAGCAGCTCAGCACCGTGATCGACCGTGTGGATATCGTGATCACCGCCACGGGCAACTTCAACATCGTGCGCGAGGAGCACTTCCGGAAGATGAAGGACAAGGCCATCGTGTGCAACATCGGCCACTTCGACAACGAGATCGACATGGCCTGGCTGAACAAGGCCTACGGCCACACCAAGGTGGAGATCAAGCCGCAGGTGGACAAGTACACCGTGGAGGGCAAGGACATCATCGTTCTGGCCGAAGGCCGCCTGGTGAACCTGGGCTGCGCCACGGGCCACCCCAGCTTTGTGATGAGCAACAGCTTCACCAACCAGACGCTGGCGCAGATCGAGCTGTGGAAGCACAGTGACAAGTACGAGAACAAGGTGTACGTGCTGCCCAAGCACCTGGATGAGCTGGTGGCCAGCCTGCACCTGGAGAAGATCGGCGTGGAGCTGGAGCAGCTCAACGACGAGCAGGCCAAGTACATCGGCGTGCCGAAGAACGGTCCCTTCAAGAGCGACGAGTATCGCTACTGAGCACCGCGTTCAACGCAAAAGCCCCGGTTCCGCAAGGATACCGGGGCTTTTCTTTTTCGGATGAGGATAGGCGAGCGATGCCACGGCGGTCACTCGCCACTTCCGATCCGCCGCTCCGTTAATTGTAGATGCGCAGCGTGGTGCCGTTGAAGCTGGTGTTGTAGCGCTGCAAGCCCAAGGCGGCCGGCCCCTGCAGCACCGAGCCATCGGTGATGAGGAACTTGGACTGGCAGCACACGGTGTCCTGCAGCGAGACCTGATCGTCCAGCACGAACACGCGGCACTGCTCGGCGGGCTGGTAAGGGCAGTGGCGGTCCATGGCCACGAAGCTGTCGGCCCCGGAGCGGTACACCACGATACCGCGCGAACCGCCGGTGAGGTAGAGCCAGCCACTGGGCACCTGCAGGTCGGCGTAGGCGGGGTTGTTGATGTTGATGCTGATGTCCACCGGGGTGAGCGGCACACCGGCACGCTCCTCCTTGCGGCAGGAGGCCAGCACGACCACGAACGTGGCGAGGGCGATGACGGGTGCGATGGAGCGGCGCATCCAGACAAAGGTAGGCAAGCCGGGAGGCGCTGCCTGTTGTAACCTTGTGGGCATGAACGCACGCGCGCTCCGCTTGTTGTTGACGGCCCTGTGGCTGGTGGTCACGCCGGCCTTGGTGCATGCCCAGGAGGGCATCAGCCGGAAGAAACAGGAGAAGATCCAGGCCCAGAAGGAGAAGGAGAAGAAGAAGGCCAAGGTGAAGAAGGAGAAGGATGATCGCAAGCGGCACCTGTCCATCCAGGACAAGGAGACGCGCAAACGCATCAAGCGCCATACGAAGCGTGCCGACCGCAGTGGGAGCGGCGCGCACCGCGATCGTGGTCTGTTCCGGCGGAAGCGATAGACCTGTATACAACCAGCGGTGGAAGGTGGTGCCCGGTGTGGTGTGAAGTGGACATCCCCGGTATCTTTCGCCCAAGGTCGATCCCATGTTCCCCGTTCGTCAACCCATCCGTCCAGGCGCTCCGGTCCCCATTCCGCCGGAAACCTGCGCCAGCCGTGGCAAAGGGAAAATTTTGCCGATCCGGGATCTTCCTATATTTACGCCCCCTCGTTGCGCAGTCACGCAGAACGTAATACCTACCTGTTGATGGTGAGAAGGCTATTCTCCGCAGTTGCCCTGTGTCTCATTGGAACGGTGTCGGCCCTGGCCCAGACGGGCGCCGGCAGCCTCCGGGGCAAGATCACCGATAAGAAGACCGGTGAACCGCTTCCCTTTGTGAACGTGGTGGTCGAGAACCGCGGCACCCAGGTGTCGGGCGGTTCCACCGACTTCGACGGGAAGTATGACATCAAGCCGATCGATCCCGGCACCTATGATGTGGTGGTGAGCTATGTGGGCTACCAGCCCTACAAGCAGACCGGGGTGGTGGTCAACAGCAACAAGATCACCTTCCTGGACATCGCCCTGAACGCCGGTATCGAACTGAAGGAGTTCGAGGTGGTGGAATACCAGGTGCCGCTGATCAACCGGGATGGTGGCGCTTCGGGCGGAACGGTGACCCGCGAGGAGATCTCGCGCATGCCCCAGCGTTCGGCCACGGCCCTGGCCACCACGGTGGCCGGTGCCAGCGATGCCGGTACGGGCGGTGGTATCAGCATCCGCGGTGCCCGTACGGAGGCCACCTACTACTACATTGACGGGGTGAAGGTGCCGGCCGGTGCAGGCACGGGCCTCCCGAAGAGCTCCATCGAGGAAGTGCAGGTGATCACCGGCGGTGTGCCCGCCAACTACGGTGACGTGACCGGTGGTCTGGTGAACATCACCACCCGCGGTCCCAGCCGCCAGTTCTTCGGCGGGGCGGAATACCTCACCTCCGGTTACAAGATCGGGGATGACATCACCGACATCGTGGGTCTGGACAAGTTCGCGTTCAACCAGGTGGAGGCCAGCCTCTCCGGTCCGCTGCTGTTCCGCAAGGACAGTGTGGGCAACAAGGAGAAGCCCCTGATCGGCTTCTTCCTGAGCGGCCAGTACACCAACGTGGTGGACGGTTCGCCCTCCTACATCGGCGATGTGCGGGTGAAGCCCGAGGTGCGCGACCGGTTCCTGTCGAACCCCGCCCGCCTGCTGCCCAGCGGTACCAACGATTTTGTGCTGGGCTACGCCAGCGACTTCCTCCGCGCCGGTGATGTGGAGTCCATCAAGACCCGCCAGAACGCCGGTCAGACCAGCTACCTGGCCTCGGGTAAGATCGACATCGCCACCACCCCCACGATCAACTTCACCGTGGGTGGTTCGTTCGACTACAGCAACCGCCAGAGCTACAACCGCAACAACGCCCTGCTGAACGCGGACAACAACATCCGCATCAAGGAGACCACCTGGCGTGCGTTCGCCCGCTTCACCCAGCGCTTCCTGAACAAGCCGGAGGAGGAGGGCAAGAAGCAGTCCATCAAGAACGCCTTCTACAGCATCCAGTTCGACTACAGCCGGTACAACAACAACGTGCAGGACTTCGAACACGGCGACCGGCTGTTCGATTACGGCTACGTGGGCAAGTTCACCACCTACCGCGCGCCCCAGTTCGAACTGCGTGGCCCGCGTTGGGTGCAGGTGGGTGAGCGCGACACGCTGATCACCTTCACCCCCGGTGAGCAGAACCCCGACCTGGCCGCCTTCAACAACTTCTACTTCAACGCCTTCGATCCCTCGCCCTACCCCGTGCAATACCTGTTCGGTGCACCGGAAGGGTCGGACCCCAACTACATCGGGTTCTACGAGAACTTCCAGCAGACCACCTCGCGCGGTGTGCTGTGGAACGGTGTGCGTCCCCGTTCGGTGTACAACATGTGGAACAACATCGGCTTCATCGACGATCCCGATGGTGCCGAGTTCCGCAAGCGCCAGAACGACCAGATCCGCTTCACCTTCAACGCCAGCGCCGACATTCTTGACGGTCACGCGGTGGCCATCGGTCTGGAATACGAACAGCTGACCCAGCGCCGCTACGACCTGGCGCCCATCGGCCTGTGGACCCGTGCCCGTTCGCTGACCAACTTCCACATCCGCGAGTGGCAGGACAGCATCCCCACCAACATCGTGCAGCTGCCCGGCAGCACGCTGCCCTTCTACTTCTACAGCCGCAGCGTGGCGCTGGATGACCAGCCCTACTTCGACCGCAGCCTGCGCGCCGCCCTGGGCCTCGACCCCAACGGCAATGACTTCATCGACGTGGATGCGCTCGATCCCTCGGTCTTCTCCCTGGACATGTTCGCCGCCGATGAGCTGATCAACAGCGGCAACGGTACCGTGGTGAGCTATGTGGGTTACGACCACCTGGGCAACCGGGTGAGCGGCCGCCCCAGCTTCGATTCCTTCTTCAACGGCCGGGACGACAACGGCAACTTCACCCGCATGCAGGCGCCCTTCCAGCCGATCTACATGGCCGGCTACGTGATGGACAAGTTCGCCTTCGACGACATCATCTTCAACGTGGGTGTGCGGGTGGACCGCTACGACGCCAACCAGCAGGTGCTGAAGGACAAGTACCTGTGGCAGGAGGCCTACACCGCCGGCAGCGCCGTGCCCAGCAACGACATCGCCGCCCAGCTCGCCAACCGCCCCTCGAACATCGGCGACGACTACGTGGTGTATGTGGACAGCTACGAGCAGCCCAACACGGTGAAGGGTTACCGCGATGGTGACACCTGGTACAGCGCCACGGGTGTGGAACTGAACGATGGCAACTCCCTGCAGGAGTCCGGCTCCATCCGTCCGTACCTGATCGGCGGCGACCAGCGCACCGACCTGCCCGGCTCGCCCATGCGCCGCACCGCGTGGGAGGACTACACCCCCGCCTGGAACGTGATGCCCCGTGTGGCCTTCTCGTTCCCCATCTCGGACGAGGCCGTGTTCTTCGCCCACTACGATGTGCTGACCCAGCGCCCCAACGCGGGCCAGAGCCGCCTGAACCTGGTGGACTATGCCTACATCGAGAACACGGGCGACATCCTCACCAACCCCGCGCTGAAGCCCACCAAGACGATCGACTACGAACTGGGCTTCCAGCAGGTGCTGAGCAAGTCGTCCTCGCTGAAGATCTCGGCCTTCTACCGCGAACTGCGCGATCAGATCCAGATCCGCAACGTGGTGAACGCCTGGCCGCGTGACTACCGCACCTACGACAACTTCGACTTCGGTACGGTGAAGGGCTTCACCACCACCTTCGACCTGCGCCAGACCGGCAACGTGTGGATGCGTGCCAGCTACACCCTGCAGTTCGCAGACGGTACCGGTTCGGGCCCCAACACGGGCATCAACCTGATCAACTCCGGCCAGCCCAACCTGCGGACGATCTCGCCGCTGGACTTCGACCAGCGCCACCGCTTCCAGCTGACCCTGGACTACCGCTACGGCGGCGGCTCGGACTACAACGGTCCGATGCTCTTCGGCAAGCCCATCCTGCAGCGCATGGGCATGAACGTGGTGAGCATCTTCGGCAGCGGCACTCCCTACAGCCGCAGCAGCCAGGTGGTGAGCGAGGCCACCGGTGCCAACAACTACCTGCTGGACGGCACCCTGAACGGTGCGCGCCTGCCCTGGCAGTTCACCACCGATGTGCAGATCGACCGCGACATCCCGCTGACCTTCGGTGGCGAGGGCGACAAGGCCAAGAGCGCCAACCTGCGGGTGTACCTGTTGATCACGAACATCCTCAACACGGAGAACATCGTGGGCGTTTATCGCTACACGGGTTCGCCCACCAACGACGGTTACCTGGCCCAGCTCACCGACATGACGCAGATCGATCCGCAGTCGTTCCGTGACCTGTACACGACCAAGATCAACAACCCCTTCAACTTCGGCGCACCCCGCACCATCCGTCTGGGCGTGAGCTTCGATTTCTGATGAACGCACAACTGTCGACCATGAAAGGCTATACGAGAGCACTCCTCACCAGAACCTTCGCTCTGAGCCTCGCCACCGGTCTGGCCCTGGGCGCGCATGCCATGCCCCCGTTGAACGGGTCGGGCATGAACGGCCAGAACCGCACTGTGGCCACACCAAAGGCCGCGGGCTGTTCCCCGGCCACGCAGGTCACCCAGCTCGATTTCAACAACGTGCGTGCGGTGATCGAGAACGGGGGCAACAAGTGGCAGCGTCGCGGCGTGGGCCGCTCCGGCTACGAGGTGCCCAAGACCCCGGATTTCAGCGGTGCCAACGCCATTTTCGCCGGGGCCCTGTGGATGGGCGGCGTGGGCCCCGATGGTAACCTGAAGGTGGCCGCCGTGCTTTACCGCACCGATGGTAACGACTTCTGGCCCGGTCCGCTCACCAACGACGGCCTGGCCACCGTGACCCCGGAGGTGTGCTCGGAGTATGACCGCTTCTACACCACTACCCGCGCGCAGGCCGAGGCCCACGTGGCGTGGAAGAACTGCAACGGCGACCCCGATTGCCTGGCGGAGATCTTCCCCAATGGCTACTCGGTGCCCACCGCCTTCATCAACTGGCCCGCCATGGGCAACGTGGAGGCCGGTCAGGACCTGTACCTGGCCCCCTTCTTCGATTACGATGGCGACGGCAGCTACGACCCCTTCGCCGGTGACTATCCCGACTACGGGTTCGAACAGTCCGTGGAGGACTGCAAGAACAAGCTGCGGGAGGACCCCGTGCCGCTGTTCGGTGACTACAACATCTGGTGGATCTTCAACGACAAGGGCGATGCCCACACCGAGTCGCTGGGCCAGCCCATCGGCCTGGAGGTGCGTGCCCAGGGTTTCGCGTTCAGCTCGAACGACGAGATCAACAACATGACCTTCTACAACTACACGGTCATCAACCAGGGTTCGCAGACGCTGCTGAACACCTACTTCGGCCACTTCATCGACCCGGACCTGGGCTGTTCCAACGATGACTTCACCGGTTGCGACGTGCGCCGTGGTCTGGGCTACTCCTACAACTGGGATGACAACGACGAGGCCTGCCTGGGTGCCGTGGGTTACGGCCCGCAGCCCCCGGCGGTGGGTGTGGACTTCTTTGAAGGCCCCTTCGAGGATGCTGATAACGTGGACAACCCTGGCGAGGACCAGAACCTGACCTGTCAGGAGTACCAGGCCCAGGGTGGTATCCCCTACCGCGGGATCGGCATCGGTTACGGTGATGGCGTGCTCGACAACGAGCGTTTCGGCATGCGTGCGTTCATCTACTTCAACCGGGAGTCGACGAACGCCAACATGACCGACCCCAGCAACTTCACGCACTTCTACAACTACCTGCGCAGTATCTGGAAGAACAACCTGCCGCAGACCTACGGAGGCATCGGTTACGATGAGAGCCCCAACGCCACCCGCGCATACTACATGTTCCCCGGAAGCAGTGACCCGGTGGGCTGGGGTACCAACTGCGTGCCGCAGGCCCCTTGGAGCGAGACCACGCCCACCCCGGCCCAGCCTGACCGTCGTTTCGTGCAGAGCGCAGGCCCCTTCACCCTGGAGCCCGGTGCCTACAACAACATCACCGTGGGTGTGGTGTGGGCCCGTGCCAACTCGGGTGGTGCCGCCGCCAGCCTCGGGCCTCTGCGTGTGGCCGATGACAAGGCGCAGGCCCTGTTCGACAACTGCTTCAAGATCCTCGACGGTCCCGATGCACCGGACATCACCATCCAGGAGCTGGACCGCGAGCTGATCCTGTACCTGACCAACCCGCTGGGCAGCAACAACGAGAACGAGGCCTACGAAGAGCTTCAGCCCCTGATCCCCGAGGAGGGTCCCAACGGCGAACTGTACGATCGCTTCTACCGCTTCCAGGGCTACAAGGTGTACCAGGTGAAGGATGCCACCGTGAGCGTGGCCGATCTGGGCGATGTGAACCTGGCCCGTCTGGTCTATCAGGGCGATGTGGAGGATGAGATCGGCCAGCTGGTGAACTTCTTCTTCGATGACCAGATCCAGCAGACCGTACCCCGCGAGATGGTGAACGGTTCCAACGAGGGCATCAAGCACGCCATCCGCATCACCGAGGACAAGTTCGCCCAAGGCGACCCCGCCCTGGTGAACTTCAAGTCCTACTACTACATCGCGGTGGCCTACGGCTACAACAACTACGAGCCGTTCAACGTGAGCGCCGGTACGGGCCAGGCCTTCCCCTATGTGGAAAGCCGGAAGGCAGCCTTCGGTTCGATCCGCAGCTACGTGGGTATCCCGCACAAGCCGGGCGCGGAGGCGAACGGCACGGTGCAGGCGGCCAACTTCGGCGACAGCTTCCAGATAACGCGCCTGGAGGGTCAGGGCAACGGTGGTCTCCGTCTGGAGCTCACCCAGGAGTCCGAGAACGCCATCATGGCCGGTGCCCCCTGGCGGAAGGATGAGCTGAAGTACAAGCGTGGTGCTTCCCCGATCGACGTGAAGGTGGTGGACCCCCTGAAGGTGCCCAGCGCCCAGTTCGAGATCTGGTTCAAGGATTCGGTGACCCCGAACACCCTGGATGATGCCTACTGGTTCATCACCAAGGTGCCGGCCAGCACCAGCCGCGATACGGTGTGGAGCGATCGCACCATTGCCGTGGGCAACGAGCAGTTGATCCTGGATTGGGGGCTGTCCGTGACCATCGAGCAGGCCTACAACCAGGGTGACTTTGCCTTCCCGATCGGCACCGGTACCTTGGAGTTCGCTGACAACAGCAAGGCCTGGTTCTATGGCATCCCCGACGGGGAAGGCGCGAACAACCCGTTCAACTGGATCCGTTCCGGTTCGGCGGAGTTCACCGAGGCCACGGAGACGATCTACAACGATCGTATCGGCAAGGATGACGAGCAGATCTACGAGGGCATCCTGGGCGGCACCTGGGCCCCCTGGCCGTTGATCGGTCAGGCACCCTTCCAGCCGGGCTCACCCAACGAGGTGAACCAGTCCATGGCCCTGGCCCGCATCAACGAGACGCCCAGCGTGCAGATCGTGATCACGGCTGACAAGAGCAAGTGGACGCGTTCGCCGGTGCTGGAGCAGGAGGCCGATGCCACGCTCTCCCAGGGTGGCGCGGCCAAGCTGGCCCTCCGTGCCTCGGCCAGCATTGACAAGAACGGCATCAAGTCCGGCCAGCCTGGCTGCAACGAGGGTGAGGCCCAGTTGACCTCCTCCACCGGCATGGGTTGGTTCCCCGGCTACGCGATCGACCTGGAGACGGGCGAACGCCTGAACATCGCCTATGGCGAGAACAGCTACTGGGGTGGTGAGATCGGCCGTGACATGAAGTGGAACCCGAACGAAGAGCTGGTCACCAACACGGGTGCGCCCTACTTCGGCGGCTCCCACTGGATCTATGTGTTCAAGAACGACCGCCGTCAGGCCAACAACGCCGACCGTGTGCCGAAGTACGACGAGGGTGCCTACATCATGGCCACGCTGCCCGCTCCGGGTGTGCAGTCGCGCCTGAAGGTGTTCCGCGGCGTGGCCTGGGTGGGTGGTGGCATGTTGGCCCCGGGCCAGCAGTTCCTCGCCACCGACGTGCGCATCAACCTGAGCGTGACCAAGCCGTACCGGACCTATGTGAACTACAACGGACAGCCCGAGCCGATCGACCCCGACCAGAACAACGGCCTGCCGCTGTACACCTTCGGCACGGGTGAGTTCGCCACGCAGACCAATGTGGCCTCGGTGGCCAACGAGTTCCTGGACCGCATCAACGTAGTGCCGAACCCCTACTACGCCTTCAGCGGTTACGAGACCTCGCGCCTGGACAACCGGATCAAGTTCATCAACCTGCCGCAGTCGTGCACGATCAGCATCTACACGGTGAGCGGTACCCTGGTGCGCAAGTTCCGCAAGGACAATGACCTCACCTATCTGGATTGGGACCTGCGCAATGCCAGCAACATCCCCATTGCCGGCGGCGTGTACATCTGCCACGTGGATGTGCCCGGCGTGGGTGAGAAGGTCATCAAGTGGTTCGGTGCCATGCGCCCCATCGATCTGCAGAACTTCTAAGAACACCACGACCACGATCCATTCACTAAGGAAGTCAAGGAGATGAAGCGAATGATGGACAACAAGACCGTGGTGACCGCGGTGCTGGCCGCCCTGATCGGCATGCCGGCCTTTGCCGGCAACCCGGACCGCGCAGGCTCCGCAGGCGCGACCCAGTTGCTGATCAACCCCTGGGCCCGCTCCTCGGGCTGGGGGCTGGCCAATACGGCATCGCTGCGCGGTGTGGAGGCCATGTTCGGCAACGTGGCCGGCCTGAGCCAGGTGCGCAAGACCGAAGTGGCGTTCTCCAACACCCAGTGGCTATCGGGCTCCGGTGTCACCATCAACACCGTGGGCGTGGGCCAGAAGGTCGGCTCCTCCGGCGTGATCGGCATCACCGCCACCGTGATGGGCTTCGGCGATCTGGAGGTGACCACCTACGATACGCCCGAAGGGGGCCGCGGTACCTTCTCGCCCAGCCTCGCCAACATCGGTCTGGCCTATTCCAAGAGCTTCTCGAACAGCATCCACGGCGGCATCCTGGTGCGCTCCATCTCGGAGGCCATCAGCAACGTGCGCAGCAGCGGCATCGCGTTCGATGCAGGCATCCACTATGTCACGGGTCCCAAGGACAATGTGCACTTCGGCATCGCGCTGAAGAACGTGGGTCCGGCCATGCGCTTCGCGGGTGACGGTCTTTCCGTGCAGGGTATCCTCACCACGGGCAGCGACCAGCTCACCCTGGAGCACCGTTCGGCCAGCGCCGAGCTGCCTTCGCTGCTCAACATCGGCTTCGGGTACGATTACCACCTGAACGACATGCACCGCCTGACCTTCTCGGGCACCTTCATCTCCAACTCCTTCACCAAGGACCAGGGCATCATCGGCGTGGAGTACGCCTTCCGCAAGATGTTCCACCTGCGTGGAGGGTACATGTTCGAGGGGGGCATCAACAGCGACGAGGACCGTACCACGGTGCTTACCGGCCCCTCCGCCGGCCTCAGCGTGGACCTGCCCTTCGGTTCGGAGAAGGAGTCGGTCATCGCCCTGGATTACGGGTACCAGACCACCAACCCCTTCTCCGGGGTGCACAGCCTGGGCATCCGGATCAGTCTCTGACCGTTCCGGCCATATCTTTGGGAAGAGGACCTCTCGGGGTCCTCTTCCGTTCTTATCCACTGACCAGTTGAACCTGCGTTCCGGCCCGGCCGGACGCCGATCGATAGACCATGAGCTCACCGGCATACTACACCGAGGAGGGCTTGAAGAAGCTCCTCGACGAACTGAACCACCTGAGGACCGTGGAACGCCCCCACATCAGCCAGCAGATCGCTGATGCGCGGGACAAGGGCGACCTGAGCGAGAACGCCGAGTACCACGCCGCCAAGGAGGAGCAGGGCCTGCTGGAGGCCCGCATCGCCAAGCTGGAGGAGGTGGTGGCCAATGCCCGCATCATCGACACCAGTCAGGTGGATACCAGCAAGGTGTACATCCACAGCCGGGTGGTGGTGAAGCACGTGGACAATGGTGCCCAGCGTGAGTTCACCATCGTGGCCGAGAGCGAGGTCGACATCAAGGTGGGCAAGATCAGCGTGAGCTCGCCCATCGGCAAGGGCCTGCTGGGCAAGGCGCGTGGCGAGGTGGCCGAGGTGGTGACCCCCGCCGGCACCACTCGGTTCGAGATCATCGAGATCAGCCGCTGACCATGGCCAGTATCTTCACCCGCATCATCCAGGGCGAGATCCCCTGCCACAAGGTGGGCGAGGATGACCGCTACCTCGCCTTCCTGGACATCTCCCCGCTGCGTGAAGGCCACACGCTGGTGGTTCCCAAGCTCGAGGTGGACCGCTTCTTCGACCTGCCTGCCGATTTGCTGGCCGGGATCATGCCGTTCGCGCAGGAGGTGGCGGCCCGGATCCAACGGGCCATTCCCTGTGACCGGGTGGGGGTGGCGGTGATCGGCCTCGAAGTGCCGCACGCCCATGTGCACCTGATCCCCATCGACCGGATGAGCGACATGGACCTCACCCGGGAGAAGCTGAAGCTCACACCGGAGCAACTGGCCTCCATCGCCGAGCGCATCCGTCGCGCCTGAACCTACTTCAGCCGGTCCGGGTTGTTGCGCACGAAGCTGGACCAGTCCGAGCGGCCTCGTGCGGCCGATGACCGTGTGGCCCTGGGCACGGCCCCGTTGGCGAAATGATGGCACACCGCCACGGCCACGGCGTCCGTGGCATCGGTGCTGTCAGGCAGCGTGGGAAGCCCCAGGATGCTGAGCAGCATGGCGGCCACCTGTTCCTTGCTGGCGTTGCCGTTGCCGGTGATGCTCTGCTTGATCCGCTTGGGCGCATACTCCACCACCGCCAGTTCGCGCTGCAGGGCGGCCGCGATGGCCACGCCCTGTGCGCGGCCCAGCTTCAGCATGCTCTGCACGTTCTTGCCGAAGAACTGCGCCTCGATGGCCAGCTCGTCCGGGTGGTGGCGCTCGATGATGCGCATCGTCTCGTTGAAGATGGCGCGCAGCTTCAGCGTGTGATCATCGGCGGCCGGGAACCGGATGGCCCCGGCATCCAGCAGGCGGGCCTTGCCGTTCTCCACGCAGAGCACGCCGAAGCCCATCACGGTGGTGCCGGGGTCGATGCCCAGGATGATGCGCTCCCCGGGCGTGGGCCTACTTTTGGCCGTGGCCCCTTCAAGGGGCTTGTCAAGGTCCGTGGGTCGCACGTTGCTCGTCCTGTTCCGTTGGGGGGTCTTCCTCGTGGCGTGCGCGTTCCTCTACGTGCACCTGACCGGTCCCAAAGGTAGCTCCCTGCTGGGCGCACTGGCGGACACGCCCCGGCAGGCCGGCTGGTGGGTGCTCCTGGGTGCGGTGGCGGCCCTGATGCCGGTGAACTGGGGCCTTGAATCCCTGAAATGGCGTTGGTTGATGCGTCCGGTGGAACCACTTCGGCCGCTGCGCGCCTTCCTGGCCACGATGGCTGGCACGAGCATCACCTTCATCACGCCCAACCGCACGGGTGAGTTCGTGGGGCGTGTCCTCTTCCTGTCCCCCGAGAACCGGGTGAAGGGTGCCTTCGCCACCGCACTGGGCAGCATCGCGCAGTTCGTGGTGACGCTGGTGGCTGGTGCCTTGGGGCTGGCCGCCCTGCAGCTGGCCGGGCGGTCGCTGCCGTGGCCGGGCGGCTGGACATCCTCGGTGCTGGCCACGCTCACGGTGTTGGTGGCGGCCGGATCACTGGTGCTCTATTTCCAACCCGGGCTCCTGCGGCAATTGTTGTTGATGGTGCCGTTCCTGCATCGGCTGGAGCGGGCCTCGGCCGTGCTCCACGGCTACCAACGGCATGAACTGCTGCTGGTCCTGGGGCTGAGCGCCCTGCGGTACGCGGTGTTCGCCGTCCAGTTCGTGCTGGCCTTGCAGCTTTTTCACTCGGGTGTACCCATCGGAACAGCGCTCATGGCCGTGCCGGTGATCTACCTGGTCTCCACCCTCGTGCCCACGGTGCTGCTCACCGAACTGGGTGTGCGGGGCTCGGCGGCCGTGGGCTTCCTGGTGCCGTTGGGAGGACAGGCCCCCCAGGTCTTGCTGGCCACCTTCCTGGTGTGGGCGGTGAACCTGGTCCTTCCTGCGGTGGCGGGCAGTATCATCCTGTTGCTGGCCCGCATCCGCACCCGTTCCACATGAGCCCGCTGCTTCTCCTGGCCACCGTGGTGCTGCTGCTGGTCGTGGCGGCCGCCCTGACGCTGGAGCGCTGGCGGGACGCGCTGCGATCGAAGGAGTCGGCGAGTTCGGATGCGGGGGCGGTCATCGTGAGCGTGGTGGTGCCCGTGCGGGATGGTGAAGGGACCATCGTGCCGCTGCTGCAGGACCTGTATGCGCAGGATCATCCGCAGGCCGGGCTGGAGGTGATCGTGGTGGACGATCACAGCACGGATCGCACGGCGGCCCGGGTGCGGGACATGATGCCGCGTTGGCCCCGGTTGAAGCTGGTCTCGTTGACCACCACCAGCGGGAAGAAGGCCGCGATCACGGAAGGCGTGGCCCATGCCTCGGGCGCCCTCATGGTGCTTACCGATGCCGATGCCCGGTGCGGTCCGCAGCGCATCCGGCGGCTGGCTCAGCGATGGGCGGCACACCGGCCGGCCATCCTGCTGGCCCCGGTGCGCACGATGGCCGATGCGGGCCTGCTCGGCCTGCTGCAGGAGGAGGAGCAATGGGCCCTGCAGGCCGCAACAGCCGGAAGTGCACTGGTCGGATCGCCGGTGCTGGCCAACGGGGCCAACCTCGCCTTCGGCCGGGAGGACTTCGGGCGCGTGGGCGGTTACCGTGGGGATGCACGCCCCAGCGGGGATGATGTGTACCTGCTGGCGCGCATGCGTGCCGCCGGTCTGAAGGCCGCGTACGTGCTCCACCCGGAGGCGGCCGTGACCGTGGAAGGTGAGCCCACCTGGGGCGGTTGGTGGGCACAGCGGTTGCGCTGGGCGGGCAAGATGCGCGATGCCCGCCTGAAGGGCGCCTGGCCTGCGGCGATGGTCGCTCTGGCGATGCCTTGGATGCTGGTCGCGCTCACGGTGCGTGCGATGGACCTGCAGGTGGGGGAGCAGGCGCTCTACACCTGGTGCATGGTCCTCGCCGCGTGGGCCTTGTGGTCGGTGCCTGTGGTGCGCCTCGTCAATGCCATGAAGGCGGTGTATGGCGAGCCTCCGCGTTCAGCGCGTTCGGTGCTGGCCCTGCTGTGCTTCGTGGTTTACGCGCCACTGGTGGCCTTGGTGGCCCTGGTCCACAGGCCGCGTTGGAAGGGGCGCCTGACCTGATCGCCTAGTGTGGTCTCACCACACGCAGGCTGCTGCCGGTCGTGCTGTTGCGGAGCAGGTACACCCCGCCGGGCAGGTCTGGCAGGGGGATGCGCCACGTGCCTGGACCCAAGGTCGCGACCGGGGCACTCAGCGTTCGGCCACCGGCATCGTGAAGCACCCAGAGCCCCTTGCCTTGCTCGTTCGTGACCAGCACCAGGTCGTCGGCCTCGAAGTGCGCGCTGGATGAGGTGGTGTGTAGCTCTTCCAGACCAATGGTGCTCTGCTGACAGGGCAGGGTGGTCACGGGCAGGTTGGCGTCCAACCAGGCCCAGCGTTCCTGCAGGAACCAGCGCAGGGTGTCCACTTCACCAGCGTAGTCCGCTGCGATGTAGTGATTGGGCCACACGTAGGCGCCGAGGATCGGCCACACGGTGAAATTGAAGCCCTGGCTTTCGTTCAGGTGGCCGGAGAGCGAATCGATCCGGGCGTTGATCGCCGCCAGGCTCAGAGGCCCGGTCTTCAGTTCCTCCCACCGGCACCTCAGCACGTGCCTGAAGTGGACATCGTTCATCAACTTCTCCCACCAACCGCTCACCTGGTAGCCATCACCGCCGCACACCTCGCCGAAGCGGTGTACCCAGCCGTCAACGCGCCAGATGTTGCAGTAGTTGCCGTTGCCCATGCTGATGTCGTAGTCCCATAGGGGGCCGGCCTTCAGCTTGCCGCCATTGCTGTTCTTGTCCTTGTAGTAGAAGGTGCTGATGCGGAGGCCGTCCCCGTTCTTCACCAGTTCGGTCATCAGGAGGTGGTCGGCGAAGGAGGTGACATCGATGAAATGCGGATAGCCCGTGGTGGTGTCCGCCGGGTTCGCGCTCAACAGGGCGGTCTCAAAGCTGTCCACGTAGGCTTCGATGTAGTCGGCCTGTTGCCAGAGGATCTCATCGGGTGCGGGTTCCTCGTATTGGATGTGGACATCCTGGCCGCCGGGGTTGAACGCAGGCGGAAGGATGCTCGTCCAGCCATCGCCGCCCGCTCCGTTCACTTTGTCCACTTTGATGATGTAGCCTCCGGTGAGCTCGTCGCCACTGATGTCCACGGGTTGAAGGGTCGCGATGTCCACGCGGCCGGCATCGCGCTTGATCTTCTCGCAGAAGGTGTAGACACCGATGTAGGCCCCATTGAGGATCACATCCACATGCATGGTGCGCGGGGCATAGCGCCCCACGGCCCTGGACGTGGCATAGGTGAACGCGTTGCGCAGCAGTGATTTGTCGTTGTAACCGGCGCTCAACACCCAGTCGTTCTCCGCAGGCATGCCGAACAGCGACACGTTGATGCTGTTGCCGAAGATGTCCCAGGTCTCCAGCCCGAAGCTCTTCTTGGGGAAGGAGGACGAGCTTGCTCCGCGTAGTTCAATGCCGATGCGGCCTTCGTAGTGGTTGAAGGGGTCGGTGATCTCGTTGCGCACGCCCGGGCCGTTCCAGATGATGCCCATCTCGGCCATGATCTTCGGGTCGTTGGGGATGTCCTGGCCGTTGGTGTTGATCACCAGGATCGGCAGGTCGCTGCCCGTCAATGCGAAGTAGCCGGCCGGGTCATTGCCGAAGGTGATGCTCCAGGAGAGCAGCACACCGGCATCCGCAAAGGCGTAGTTGTCGTGGATGTGCAGGTTCCAGGTGCCATTCCCGTTCTGGCCGTTGTTCACCAGACCCAATTGCCCTTGGGGCCGGAAGGTGCCGGTAAAGGGCGCCGCTGCCCCGACAATGGACTGCGCGGCGTCCTGCTCAAAGCAGGTGTTGGTGTAGTTGTTGCCATCACCACCGTTGCTGACGCTCAGGGGGACCATGGTCCCGTCCGGCGCCACCAAGCTGATCTCCAGGTCGGCCACCCACGGGTGCAGCGCGTTGATGCACACCTGTTCCACGCCGAATGCACTGGTATCGAGCGCACCGCTCAGTGCGTTCACCGGGATCGCGAAGTCCACACTGGACCCATCATCCGGGATGATGCCGCCAAGTCCGTTGAAGGTCTG
The DNA here is from genome assembly GCA_963169595.1 of Bacteroidota bacterium. Classification (GTDB taxonomy): domain Bacteria; phylum Bacteroidota; class Bacteroidia; order Flavobacteriales_F; family PHOS-HE28; genus PHOS-HE28. Next base: position 18,097 of record CAUJFM010000027.1, read on the forward strand.
TGCGGCCAGACCAAGGGTGAATGGCAGACCGGCTGCCACCAGGACCATACGCATGAGCGCAAATTAGATCGTGCAGGGCCTCCTGCCCGCGGAGGATCAGAACGGCAGATCGTCGTCATCCCCACCGATCGGCGGCATGTCGGCCGCAGTGGGCGGGGGAGCCGCCTGGTAGCCACCACCCATCGGGGGCGCAGCCGCACCGGAACGCTCGATGCGGTTGCCGCTCAGGCTGAGGAAGTACTTGGTCACGCCATCGCGGCCGGTCCATTCGCGGCCGTTCACGTAGCAGGTCACGGTCACCTCATCACCCGGGTTGAAGCCATCGAGCAGGTTCGTGCGGTCCTGGGTGAATTCCACAGGGATGTGCTGGGGGCGCTGGCCGCTGGGTTCGGTGACGACCAGTTCGCGCTTGCTGAACTTATCGCTGACCTGTTGGGTCTTGCCTACGACCTTGATGGTTCCGGTGATGGTGACTTGTGCCATGGTGATGGGCCCTTGGGGGTGTTTCGTGATCAGTGTGCGTTGAATGCGAGCAGGGTCTTCCACGCCTCCTCCACGCGGCCTTCCTGCAGCAGGCGCTGGGCGTGGCGGTGCAGCTCCTCCAGAAGCACGGCGGGCTGGTCCTGGTGGGTGATGAACAGGTCGCTCAGTTCGGTGAGCTTGTACTCGTTCACGCTGGTCTCGTCCGGTACCACCAGGATCGCGCCCAGCCTGCCGAGGTCGTTGCCGGTGAGGATGGTGCTGTTGCGGGCCTCGGGCGGCAGTGCATCGACGCCCACGCCGAGCTGGGTGGTGGGCTGGGCCAGTTCGAAGAGGGCATCGCCATGCGCCCGGCAGTAGAAATGACCGCCCATGCGGCCCACGAGGTCGATCTTCCGCTGGTCGATCTTGCCCCGCTCGTCCAGCACGGCCTCGTCCACGTGGATCATCACCACCTCGCAGAGCACCAGGTTGCCGGCACCGCCGCCCGTGCCGGTCTCGATCACCTGTTGCACCCGGCATTCGAACTGCACGGGGCTCTCCTTCACCCGGAAGGGACGCACCTTCTCGCTGGCAATGGGGGTGAGGCCCGCCTTCACGAACTCGTTGACGCCCTCGGGGTACTCGGTGCTGGCCAGCGAGGTCTGCTGCACCATGGCATAGGTCACCACGTTGATGACCACCTCGGGCACGGCCTTCACGTTGTGGTAGCTATGCTTGGTGGTGTTGTCCCGTCCCCGGCGCGCAGGGCTGAAAATGAGCAGCGGCGGATTGGCGCCGAACACGTTGAAGAAGCTGAACGGGCTCAGGTTGGGCCGTCCATCAGCGTCGATGGTGCTGGCAAAGGCCACCGGCCGCGGACCCACGGCCCCCACCAGGTAGCCATGGAGCTCGGGGATGCTCAGGTCCTTGGGGTCGAGGTGTTTCATGGGGTGGGTCCGCTGAAGGGGTGGCGAAGGTAAGCAGGGGAGGAGGGGATGATCGGCGGACAGGTGGACGTATGTATGGCCATCCATATGTCGGCGGGTCGGCCAGTTTGGCTGAGCGGCGCCTTGGTTATCGCTGGGAATGCAGCATGGCCGCTGAGCCCAAGGCAGGGGTGACCATTGTTGGGGAGGACATCCGTTCACACCCACCACGCGAAGGGAACAGGTTCGCACACTGTGGGTGTAAGGCGTTGGTAGTCAATTGGGAAGAGGTGGTCCCGGGGTGTTGGGAACTTCTCGGAAGGATGTATGGCCATACATCTGTTGGGTGGGGGCCGCTCCACGCTCCCCCACCTCCTCTCTCCCCGATGCTCCACCCCCCTCAACGTCAGGTCCCTTCGGCTATCTTTGCAGCCCTTTCCACGGACGTGGCGGAATTGGTAGACGCGCCAGACTTAGGATCTGGTACCGCAAGGTGTGGGGGTTCGAGTCCCCCCGTCCGTACTGCGGTTCGCCGAAGCCTTGGCGGAGGCGACCAAGTTCCGCCGTAGCCTTGGCGAAGGCGAACCTTTGAACCGCGATCTTGGTGGAGGAGACCGGTGATACTTGGATCGGCCGGATGCAGTGTGGAGGACAGTCACAACAAGCAGACCTAACGCGCCCAGGCGCAGCTTCAGATAGACCATGAACATCGAACGCGAAGAGACCGGCACCCTGACCGCCACCCTGAAAGTGAAACTGGCCCCCGAGGACTACACCCCGGGTGTGGAGAAGGCCCTGAAGGAGCAGCGCAAGAACGCCGTGCTCCCCGGCTTCCGTCCTGGACAGGTGCCCATGACCATCATCAAGAAGCGGGTCGGCAAGGCCGTGCTCATCAGCGAGGTGGAGCGCCTCATTGACGAGCACCTGCGCGGCTACCTGCAGGAGAACGCCATCCGCGTGCTGGGGCAGCCTCTGCCCAAGCCGGAGGCCACCGACACCAACAACTGGGACGAGCCCGGTGAGCTGAGTTTCTCCTACGAGCTGGGCATGGCCCCCAGCATCACGCTGGAGCTGAACGAGAAGCTCGGCGTGGAGTACCCGGTGGTGGATGTGAACGATGAGCTCGTGGGGCGCGAAGTGGCCGACATGCAGCGCCGCTTCGGCCGTGTGGAGGACGTGGCCACCAGCGAGGACAAGGACATGCTGCTCGGCGACATGATCGAGCTCAACGCCGACGGTTCCATCAAGGAAGGCGGCATCATGCACCGCACCACCATCAGCCTGGAGTTCCTGGAGGATGCCGCCACCAAGGCCGCCCTCACGGGCAAGGCGGTGGGTGATGAAGTGGTGCTGGACCCCCACAAGGTGAGCCGCGACCACGATGACCTGGCCCGCATGCTGGGCGTGGACCACGATCGGGTGCACCACCTGGAGGGCAACTTCCTGTTCCGCATCGCCGAGATCAAGCGCATGGTACAGATCCCCCTGGGCCAGGAGCTCTTCGATCGCGTGTACGGCAAGGACGCCGTCACCGATGAGGCCGCCTTCCGTGCCAAGGTGAAGGAGGGGCTGGAGGCCATGTTCCGCCGCGACAGCGACCGCATCTTCAAGCGCCTCGTGGTGCGCACCCTGCTGGACCGCACCCCGGTGGAGCTCCCGGACAGCTTCCTGAAGCGTTGGATCGCCACCACCAGCGAGAAGCCCATCACCCCCGAGGAGGTGGAGGAAGGCTATGCCGGCTATGCCGATGGCCTGAAGCGCCAGTTACTGGAGGACCGCATCGTGGAGCAGTACGGCCTGGAGGCCAAGGGCGAGGAGCTGGACGCCTTCGCCAAGCGCTACATCGCCGACCAGTTCATGCAGTACGGCATGCCGGCGCCCGAGGGCGAGCAGCTGCAGCAGCTGGCCGCCCGCATCCTGGGCGACCGGGAGCAGATCGGCCGCATCCGCAACACCATCGTGGAGCAGAAGCTCATGGCCCACTTCAAGGGCCTGCTGGCCCCCAAGGAGAACGTCGTCAGCTACGAAGCGTTCGTAAACTTGGCCCGTACGGTGTGAACGGGGGCGCTGAATAACGTCCTTTGGACCCGTCGGACCCATGCCCATGTTCCCGAAAGACGAGTTCCTCAAGTATGCGGTGAAGCACCGCGGCATCAGCAGCACCACGCTGGCGGGCTACACCCGTGCGCAGACGCCCTACATCATTGAGGAACGCCAGCTGAACGTGGCGCAGATGGACGTGTTCAGCCGCCTGATGATGGACCGCATCATCTTCCTGGGCACGGCCGTGGACGACCAGGTGGCC
>CAUJFM010000028.1 GCA_963169595.1 Bacteroidota bacterium
GTCACCTTGCCGGACTTGTCCACCTTCACCAGCCAGCCTTCCTTCACCACCAGCAGTTCATCCACGTGGTCAAAGGCAGAACGGCTCGCGGACTTGGTGGCTGTGGCAGACACGCGACGGAGGGTCTTGCTCGTAAGCGGCGCTTTGGCAGTTTTACGCGTAGTGCGGACCGTTGTCCTCTTGGTTGCCATGGCCGAAAGTTACGGACAGGAAGTACCTCAGCGGAATAGTGCTTGACCAGTCCGCTCATTGATCTGCCCAGGCAGCATTCCCTCACCCCGCCCCGTCTCCCCCTTACATTCGGTCATCATGCGCGCCGCCCTCCTGTACATGGCCCTGCTCCCCTTACTGGGCGCCGCCCAGAGCTGGTGCCCGCCGGGGGCCAGGTGGACCTTTGGCTACATCGACCAGATGTTCGGATCGGGCATACATCGCATTGAGCTAGCTGGTGATACGATCATTGATGGTCAGCAAGCCCAACGGCTGGAACATTGGGTCCGTTTCGGTGGAGGATGGGGCCAGCCCGAGTGGCAAACGGTGCGGTGGTCCGATCTTTATACCTATGAGGACAACGGCGTGGTCTACCTGAAAAGCGACTGGTCCTTGGACTTCGATACGGCCATGTGGTTCAGCGCTGCGCCTGGTGATCGCTGGAACATCCCAGGCATGGAAGACTGGGGCTTCGTTGTGATCGACACCTCCTCTATCATGTTGGACGATGTGGCCCTCAAGCAGCTCATCATCCAAGTGGACCCCGAAGGTTTGTTCATGGTGGACTCGCTGCGCGAACGTATCGGATATCAATGGTTATTCATCGATCCCGCCGAGTCCATGGTGATCGACGGCAACTACGACGGCCTCCGGTGCTACGAGGATGAGGCGATAGCGTTCTCGGCACCAGGGGTATCGGAATGCGGCTTCACCATGTCCGTACATCAGGCAGGCAAGGAATATGTCACCATGCCCTTCCCCAACCCCGGCACCACCCACTTCACCATCGATCTCCCACCCGGCCCGCACACCATCACCCTCTACGATGCCACGGGCCGCATGGTGCTGCAACAACGCACCGCCGATGCCCGGCCAGTGATCGCCACGGAAGGGCTGCCAGCAGGGCTGTACCGCATCACCGTGCGCGATGAGCGCGGCGGGGTGATGGGCGCGACGTGGGTGAAAGCGCAGTAATGGGTGATGGCACTGCTCAGGCAGCATTCCACCACTCCCGCCCTGTCTCCTCCTTACATTCGGTCATCATGCGCGCCGCCCTCCTCCCCCTGGCCCTGTTCCCCTTGCTGGGCGCCGCCCAGAGCTGGTGCCCGCCGGGGGCGACGTGGACCTATGAAGCTGAGATGTTCTACGCGGGCTTTACCCGGATGACCTATACGGGCGACACCATTATTGACGGCTACACCGCGCAGATCATCGACCGCTATTCCGCCCTCCAGCCTATGCAGCCGCCTCCCGGCCCCACGTTCGGCGGACCTCCATTGATCAGTCATACCCCGGTGGCGGTGATCACGCGCAGCCAGGACGATGTGGTCTATACCTGGGAAATGGGATCATGGGACACCTTATACTGGTTCGGCGCTGCGCCGGGACAAGGTTGGACAGCAAGACATGTGGAGGGCGTACAGGATTGTACTCCATTCATTGTTACTGATACCGGCACCGCTGTGATCGACGGCATGGCACTGCGTTGGATCGAGATCGAAAGCTGGTATCGGGTGTATGAGCGCATCGGTTCCACATGGGACATGTTCATGTATTGCCCGAACTGGATCATCGATGGACCGATGGGAATGCGCTGCTATAGCGATGACGAGATCTCCTTCCAACTCACGACCGGAGCGTGTGAGCAGCTGGTTGGGCTGGATGATCGGCACAGCACTTCTTGGACGAACCCCTTCCCCAACCCCGGCACCACCCACTTCACCCTCGATCTCCCTCCCCGCCAGCACACCATCACCCTCTTCGACGCCACGGGCCGCATGGTGCTGCACCAACGCACCACAGATGCCCGGCCGGTGATCGGAACAGAAGGGCTGCCCGCTGGGCTGTACCGCATCACCGTGCGCGATGACCAGGACGGGTTGATGGGTGCGACGTGGGTGAAGGAGCGGTAGGCCTGCTGCTGCCTTCGTTCGGCCAGCGTTTCACACCACCACAGGCTACAGCCCGGTCACCTGCCGGATCTCCTGCTCGTCCAGCGTCTCGCGGTCCAGCAGCGCCTTGGCCAGTTGGTCCAGCTGCGCGCGGTGCACCGTCAGCAGGCGCGTGGCCTCGGCATGGCACTCCTGGATGATGCGCCGCACCTCCTGATCCACCTGTTGCGCGGTGTGCTCGCTGATCTCCTTGCGGCCCAATGGCCCGTAACCACTGCTCAGGTAGGGGTTCTCGCGCGCGGCCAGTTCCACCATGCCCAGTGCATCGCTCATGCCCCAGCGCGTCACCATGCGGCGCGCGATGCCGGTGGCCTGCTCGATGTCGTTCTCCGCGCCGGTGGTACGGTCACCGTAGACGATCTCCTCGGCCACACGCCCGCCCAGGATGCCCACGATGCGCGCCTTGAGGAAGCTGTCCGTGTAGTTGTAGCGGTCCTCGTCAGGCCGCTGGTAGGTGACCCCCAGCGCCTGCCCGCGCGGCACGATGCTGACGCGCTTCACCGGATCGGAGCCGGGCACCTGCAGGCCCAGGATGGCGTGCCCACCCTCGTGGTAGGCGATGCGCTCGCGGTCAGCGGGGTTGAGCAACAGGGCGCGCGCTGGGCCCAGCAGTACCTTCTCCAGCGCGTCCATCAGGTCGGCCTGCTTCACCTCGTCCTGCTTGCGGCGTGCAGCGAGCAAGGCAGCCTCGTTCACCAGGTTCTTCAGGTCGGCACCGCTGAGGCCGGGCGTGGCGGCCGATACCTCGGCGAGCACCACATCCTTGGCCAGCGGC
>CAUJFM010000029.1 GCA_963169595.1 Bacteroidota bacterium
CACATCCCCCTCCATGCGCTACCACGTCAGCAAGAGCTGGTTGCGCCACAAGCGCACGCGCGAAGAACTGGAGGCCGAGAACATGGCCCATCGGGAGGATCTGTGGCCCGCGCCCATCCCGTTCGGCTTCCTGAACGACCAATGGAAGCAACTGCTGGCCCTGGAGCAACCCGGCGACGAACTGTGGACCTACTCCAGCGGTGCCGAAAGCTGGGAGAACCTGGGCGGACGCGCCGGTGTGGCGCTGGTGCGTAATGGTGAAGTGGTGGCCCATATCATGACGTACATGAACTGAGCCACGGGCTGGATGGCCTGGGGGCTTAGAGGCCGAATGGCCAGAAGAGCCACTTGCCGACTGGCCGCTTGCCGACTGGCCTACTTGCAGCTTGGGTTCCAGGCCGCCGGAGGCGGAGAGGGTTTGTGGTATTCAGGCCAGGGGCTGGCAGGCCAAGAGGCCTCTGGCTGCGCCACCTGGAGACCCTTGCCAATTGCCCGGACGCCGGAGGCGAAGGGGACATACCACCAAGCCGATCGCCCGGAACTATGCACCAGGTCAGACCTTGATGCCGACGCGAGATTTTTCAACAATTCTTGGCATTTGCGTGCTCTGTGATTATAATACGGTCGTCTCTTTGACAAAATAACCGTCAATTTACATGGACACGACCAACCCCATCCCCAGCAGCGAACAGGAGGCACTTCAGTGGCTCTTGGGTGCCCTGAAACATGACCTGCAGGACCTCCCTCATGATCAGTTCATGAAGGCATGGAATGCCGTGTTCTTTCTTTATGGCGGGCTACACCCGGACGGATGCGATGACCATGGGGATGAGATCAGTCATGTCCAGGATGGACCTGAGCGTTTCATGAAGATCGAACCACGCTTGATCGCGCCGTACTATGTCAATAGCGGTTGGCCGGTCCTCATCGCCCCACTGGCCACCGAGGCCTGCAGGCGGTATGCCGCAGACCTGATGACCGAGGATGAGTTCTATCCGGCGGATGCGCAGTTCGCCGGGTTTGATGTGCGTTACGGAGGGAGTGGCATGGTAGAGGAGGAGTCCATCAGCCTTGGCTGATAAATCAAACAGTGACGTTCACAATACCACATCTAACCTAGTCAGGTTTTGATACGCCGATCTTTAAGTTCGCACCATGCGCTACATTGATCTATTCGCAGGAGCAGGAGGTCTTTCTGAAGGCTTCATCAAGGCCGGCTTCAAGCCAGTAGCCCATGTGGAAATGGACCAAGCTGCCTGCTATACCCTGAAGACCAGGCTGGCTTTTCATTATTTGAGCAGCGCGAATAAGAAGGGCCGCTATGTGGACTACATGCGTGGCAAGATCACTCGAGAGAAGCTGTATTCCTATCTGCCCAAGAGACTCCATGACTCAGTGATCAATGCGACGATCGGTGAGGACACGTTGGGGATGATCTTCGCCAAGGTCGATGCACTTGCTGATGGGAAGCCCATTGACGTTTTAGCTGGCGGACCACCCTGTCAGGCGTACTCACTGGTGGGAAGGGCTCGTGATGCTAATGGTATGCGCAATGACCCTAGGAATTATCTGTACAAATACTATGGGCGTTTTCTAGAGCGGTACAAACCCAAGGCCTTCGTATTCGAGAACGTACTTGGCCTGCGCACTGCTGCTGGAGGCAAGTATTTCGAGGATATGAAGAAGTGCTTCGATAAGGCCGGCTATGTGGTCGCTGATGATTTGCTCAAGGCCCGCGATTTCGGGGTACTTCAAGACCGCAAGAGGATACTGATCATTGGCTGGCGCAAGGACCTTGGCATTGCAGGTATGCCTGCATTCGATAAGAAGAACTGGAAGTACAGTGTGGCGGATGTACTCCGGGATCTACCGGAGATCGGCCCAGGGGAAGGCTCAATGAAGAACGCCAGATACGGGGGCAAGGCTTCGACATACCTTGGAAAGTCCGGGCTCAGGAACGGCATTGACATCCTTACACAGCATTGCTCCCGTCCACATACGGTTCAAGACCTGAAGATCTACCGTATCGCTGTTGAACGTTGGAATAAGGCCAAAGAGCGACTGCAGTATACCGACCTTCCAGAATCTCTTCGTACACACAGAAATACAACCAGTTTCCTGGACCGGTTTAAGGTTGTAGCGGCGGAAGAGCAGTGTGCGCATACAGTCGTAGCGCACATTGCCCGGGATGGACATCACTACATTCATCCGGACCTGAAACAGAATCGCTCTCTTTCTGTACGTGAAGCCGCTCGACTGCAGTCCTTTCCGGATGACTATTACTTCGAAGGCGTTAAAGAGAACAGCCCTCGCACAGCGGCTTTCAAGCAGATAGGGAACGCAGTTCCTCCGCTGATGGCCGAGAGTATAGCCAAAGCCATCAAGGCAAGACTATGACAGTTGATCTCTCCCAGTACCAGGCCGAGGTCACCCCGCCGAAGGCTGGGGTGATGATCAACACGTTCAGAGCTTTCGGATATGACCTAAGGACGGCTATTGCGGATATCGTTGATAACAGCATTTCAGCAGGTGCCCGCAATGTCTGGATCGACTACAATTGGGAAGGACCGGACTACTACATCAGGATCCGGGATGATGGGCGTGGTATGTCCTTGCCTGAACTAGTCTTGGCAATGACCCCGGGCAGCAGGGATCCGAACGATGAACGAGATTCCAAAGACTTGGGGCGCTTCGGGCTTGGATTGAAAACCGCCTCATTCTCACAGTGCAAGCAGCTCACTGTGATAACCAAGCGAAAGGGACACGCTTTGATACATCGCTGCTGGGACTTGGACCACGTGAATGAGCATGGTTCATGGTCCCTGCTCGACTATAATCCTGATCCGCCAAGTGCTGAGCCTATCGGTGATCAAGGCACGGTGGTCCTATGGCGCAAGTTGGACCGACTTATCAAGGCACCATTGGAGACCAATGAGGCGTCCAGGACTGCTTACTTCGATGAGCTAGATCAAGTGCGAAAGCACCTCAGCCTGGTTTTCCATCGCTACATGGAACGAGGCGATCTTACCATCCACATGGGCGGCAACAAATTGGCTCCATGGGACCCCTTCATGAAGGGAAGACCGGGAGTCCAGATCGTTGCTGAAGAGCCCCTGGACGAAGGGCGCATCACCGTCAAGTGCTACACCATGCCGCACGTCACGCACATACCGGCTCCGGAGCGCATGGAAGCACGCACGGATGAGTGGCAGGACCTTCAGGGCTTTTATGTGTACCGAAACAACAGGCTCTTGCTTTATGGCGATTGGCTCGGTACTGGAGGGCGGTCAGAGACGACTAAGAATGCCAGGATTCTGATTGACCTGCCCAATTCGCTCGACCATGAGTGGCAGATCGACATTAAGAAGTCCACCGCCAGACCACCTGCGCATATCCGAAAGCACTTGAAGCGCTTGGCCATGTTGACACGTAATACATCGGTCAAGATCCACAAGTTTCGGGGAAACAAGGTCTTGCTCCAGTACAATGCCTCATCGGTTACCTACGATGCCCTGTGGAAGGCGTTGGAGGACAGGGAAGGCAACTACAGCTACTCGATCAATGAGGACCATCCCATGGTCCAGCATTTCATGACGAAGGATGCTCTGAAAGCGAAGGACTTGAAGTACTTACTCCGTCAGGTAGCCGCCGCAGTTCCTGTGGAGGTGATCATTCAGAACCACAGCGAGTCTGCTGTCAAGCATGAGTTGCGAAAGCCACACGGTGTGTTGGACAAGCAGACCATTGACCTTGCCCTTGCCATCTACAAAGGGCTCATCGCTTCTGGAATGAGCAGTGACATGGCCGAGAAGCGGCTGCTGAATACACAGCCATTCAGTGAATTCCCTGAACTCACCAGCTATTTGGACACACATTGACCTGCCATGGATACACAGCAACGTATAGCTCACATCCTTATCGACGCGAAGACCTCTACTCCAACGAAGGACATCATCCGCCAATGCGCGGAGAGTGCGTGGTCCACGGTAGGCGATTCCAGTGTTGACCTTGAGGCTCTGATAGCTCAACTTGAGGCCGACTATCAGGTCTTCCGACAGGAAGCTAAATCCTTGGTGAATCCCAAGGTGAAGCCTTGGCTCAAGGATAGAAAAGGGTCTATCAATTGGCAACTGTGGCAGCGCTACGCGAGCTACATGAAAGCCAAGAATGCATCATTCAACACGGATGACTTGGATGATGTCACGGACAATATTTTGGACAAGTGTGCCGACCCCAAGTCCCCTGGACCATGGGATCGGAGAGGAATGGTCGTTGGAAACGTACAGTCAGGAAAGACCGCCAACTACACTGGGTTGATCAACAAAGCCGCAGATGCAGGCTACAAGATGATCATCGTCATCGCGGGTATCCACAATACGCTTCGAAAGCAGACCCAGGAACGTATCGATGAAGGCTTTATTGGTCGGAACAGTGCAGACCTCATTCGCCGTGTCAATGGTCAATCCATTGGTGTTGGCAAGTTCGCAAGTGACCTCGCCATATACTCCTACACGTCATCCGACGAGAACGGGGACTTCAATCGCGGCACAGCGACAAGGCTGAATGTGCCGGTCAACGGAAGTAATCCAACCGTCCTTGTCATCAAGAAGAACAAGAGCATTCTTGAAAATCTCATTCTCTGGCTTGCCAAAACCGCCCAAGCAAATTCCGAAGGAGACCGGAAGATCTATGATGTGCCGGTGCTTGTCATTGACGACGAGGCGGATAGTGCATCAGTGAACTCGGGAACGGAGGAAGATGTCCGGACGATCAACCGGTATATCCGGGTGCTACTCAACTTGTTCGACCGGAATGCCTTCATCGGGTATACTGCCACGCCATACGCCAACTTGTTCATTCCATCATCATGGAACCGTGAGCTGAGGACCACTATCGGTGGTGAGTCGTTCAAGATCGGAGAGGATCTCTTTCCGCGGGACTTCATCGTCAATATCCATCCACCCAGCAACTACATAGGGGCCACCGAGGTATTTGGCCATGGTGAAGCGGGCAATGAGATGCTGCCGGATCCGTTACCGATAATTCGGGAGACGACAGATCAAGAGCCTTACTTCCCGGTACGCATCAACGCAGAGAATCGGGACCAACTGCCCGAAGGCCTCCCTGCCAGCCTGAAGCGTGCCATCCAGTCCTTCATTCTTACGTCTGCGATCAGGCGTTTGCGCGGGCAGACCGCCAAGCATAACTCGATGTTGGTGCACGTCGCGCTTCGTGTCGCTTGGATAGACCGTATCGCGCGGCTCGTCAATGAAGTACTTCATGATTACAGGAATCAGACACAACTGAATACTGGCCCTCTGCTCAAAGACTTGGAGCAGCTCTTTAATGAGGACTTTGTCAGTACGACGAAGGCGGTGATGGACAATCTGAGATACCAGGACCCAGCTATCAAGACCTCCTCTTGGGAGGCGGTCCGGGCTGAGCTATCCGCCGCCGTAAACAAGATCGAGGTAAGGTCGGTCCATGGGCAGAAGAACCTACGCAACCTCGAGTACAGGAACACACAGGAACTGAATTACGACGAGTATGAGGGCAGCGGGTTGAGTGTTATCGCAGTAGGTGGCAACAAGCTTGCACGAGGTCTGACCTTGGAGGGGCTGTCCGTGAGTTACTACCTCCGCACCACCCGCATGTACGACTCACTGATGCAGATGGGCCGCTGGTTTGGCTACAGGCCGGGCTACGTCGACCTGTGCAGACTTTATACCACACCTGAACTGCAGCTTTGGTACGAGCATGTGGCCATGGCTTCCGACGAGATGCGGGCGGACTTTGATGTGATGTCTTCCCAGAACAAGACACCGGAGCAGTTTCAGATCAAGATCATGAAGCACCCCGGCATGCTGATGATAACCTCAGCGGCCAAAATGAAGGGTCACGAAACTCTTGAGTTGTCCTATTCGGGTCAGCTCAAACAGACCTACGCATTCAGTGACAAAGCGGAAGATGTAACAAACAACTACAGGGCGCTTCAAATGCTCCTTGGTCAGCTGCCCGAACCGGCACTTCCATCGAGTGATGGTCCTTTCAATTCCGTTCTCTGGCGTGGTATCGAAGCGCGCCATGTCATCGACTTCCTTGCCGCTTATAATGGCCTTGGGTTCTTCCCGAGTGAGTCCATGCGTGGCTATGTGCTTAAGCAGAACAGCTCCCAACTGCTGACCCACTGGAATGTCGCTATCATTCTCAACTCTCGAAGCCAGCACAATCATAAGATCCGGTTCCGCGATGTCCGGTTGCATGAGTTCAAATGGTCAAGTGGTTCGATAAACGGAGGCATGCCAGCCCGAAGCTTAGAACATAAGGGGGATGTGCTCATCGTTGGAGGAAGCAAGAACGCCATCCTTGATAAAAGAGCCCGTACGATCGATCTAGACCTTCCGACCGCTCCTGAGAGCATCAGTGAGGAGGAATTGCGCACAATTCGGAAAATGGCAGGGAGCCCACTTCTTGTAATTCTGCCTCTGGACCCACGTGTATCTGATGCTGGACATTCTGTGCCGATCGTTGGTGTTGGCATCCAGTTCCCCGAGCTCGAAGGCGAGGTCGCCTATGAGTATGCCGCACGCCCGATGCCAGGCATGGAAGAAGAGGTACAGGTAAGCGACGATCCCGCTGACACCGATGCTTGACGCGCGCGCCATTTGGGAGGACTTGGTGCAAGGGCATGGAGACCGCACTGTGCGGCGCGTAATGGACACCATACGGTGCACTCAGTGTATGCTGGGTTACACGCCACACACAGGCACCCGGTTCATTCAGCTGGACCTTCCGCCAAGCGTATCCAACTACAGATCACCGATCCGAAGAACGCAGGCTGTACAACTGGAAAGGGTTCCCTTGCCCAACGGTGGAAGCACCTTGATCCTGCTGCTCCAGGAACCTGCATTGACGGATGTGTTTTCACTGTTTGTCGACGATCTGATACAACACTTGGTCATTGCGCAAACCCCTGAACAGGCAGCTTCCGTGGTCTATATGCGCTTCGCGCATTGGCAGCAGCTCTTTGCCAGGATCGCACCCGATGTCATCAGCTTGGAACGGCAAAGAGGTTTGTTCGGGGAGCTGATCATCCTCAAGGAACTCTTGGATAGACATACGGATGCACCAGAGATCTGGGATTGTTGGAGAGGGCCATATAGCGCCAATCATGACTTCAGCATGAGTGGAACCGCGCTGGAGGTGAAGACATCAGCTGCCAGTCTGCCGATAATGCGCATCAGCAGCGAGATCCAACTGGACCAAACGGGATGGCAGCATGTTGTGCTTTGTTTGGTCCATCTCAATGAGGTTCGTGGCGGCCCTCAAACCTTGACGGAGTTGATCCAGTCGTTACTTGAGCGAAGCGGCAGGGTTCCGTTAATCGAGCTTGCGTTCCGTTCCAAGCTTCTCAAAGTTGGTGTGGATGCTTCCCACTACGGGATATTCTCGGAATTTGGCTATACGGTGCGTAGTATCCAATGCTTCAATGTGACAGAGGACTTTCCGGCCATTCGACGCAGTGAACTGAGCAATGCCATCGGGAAGGTCACCTACGAGTTACATCCAGGTGGATGCGAAGTGTATGGCATGGCTCTTGAAGACGCAATGAAACTATTCCGTCCAGTATGACTACATCTTCGAGCTCTTCTGTAGACCACGAACTGTCGCTGTTCATCAGAGCGTTGCACAGTGAGGTCGATTCCATCCTGGAAACAGAACCCGAGGGCGCGACCAGTGAGAATGTGTTCACAGAACACATTCTGGGTATTCTGTCAGATGCCGGGGAGACGGACAGTCCGATAAGGTGTCGCTTTGAGAAAGAGAACCGGCATGGCAATACCGAGCTGAAGATCAATGGCTATGCCATCGATGAGAACTTGGAAACCCTGGATCTCTTCATCACCAGTTATCAGCATTCCCTAGAGCCTTATCGATTGCTGAAGGCTGATTTCGACAAGCTTGTGAAGTGGCCAGTGGCGTTCGCGAATGTTGCGCTCAAGGGCTATGAAGAGGAGATAGAACCAAGTGCGGCGGAAGCGCTGGCACTGGCCAGGGTTGTCCGCAAGCATCACAAGGAGTTCATCCGCATCAACGTCTTCCTCATCAGCAACGGAATTGTTCCTCATGAGCCACCAAAGAATGTCAAGCTCAAGGGCTTTGATGAGCTGACGATCAACTACCACATCTGGGATATCGAACGGCTTCATCGCCTAGACCAGTCGACGAACAACCGAGATCCGATCCAGATCGATCTGCGAGAGTTGAACGGAAGCGCCATACCGAGCTTGGTGATGCCGTCGGAGAACGATGTCTATGAGTGCTACCTAGCCATCGTTCCTGGAAAGTTGCTGGCAACCCTCTATCGGAACTATGGGACGCGCTTGTTGGAGAGCAACGTGCGTGCATTCCTGCAGCAGACTGGTAAGGTCAATAAGGGTATCATGAACACGATTCGGAGTGCACCGGAGATGTTCCTGCCGTACAACAACGGCCTGGCCGCCACTGCGCTGGACGTACAAACGGAAACTGAACACGGTCAGCTTTATATCACGGGAATGCGTGACTTCCAGATCGTGAACGGAGGGCAAACCACTGCATCGTTGTTCCATACCGAGCACAAGCACAAGGTGGACCTGAGCAAGGTCTTCGTGCAGATGAAGCTCACGGTCATCAAAGACGAGGAGAAGAAGAACGCAGCCGTGCCGGACATCGCCCGTTATGCGAACAGCCAGAACAAAGTTTCTGAGCTGGACCTCACCTCCAACAATCCTATTCTGCAGAAGCTCGAGGAGCTTTCGCGTACTGTATATGCGATCGACCCTACAGACAGGAACAAGCAGTCGGTATGGTACTTCGAGCGCGTAAAGGGACAGTACCGGGAAGCGCTAGCTAAGGAGCCCAACAATCGGAAGGAGGCATTCAAGCGGAAGTTCCCGAAGGACCAGTTGATCATCAAGTCCGAGGTGGCCAAGTACATGAACACGTGGAACCGCCTTCCATACCACGTGGTCAAGGGAGCTGAGAAGAACTACACCATCTTCCTGAAGTCCATCAGCGAGGAGTTCAAGAAGACCATGCCCGGTAGGATCTACTGGGAGGATGTTGTGGCTAACGCGATACTCTTTCGCGAAACCGACAAGCTCTTTGGCCGTAAGGGCAGGGATGCCATTGGCGACACCAACATCAAGGCGCCCACCGTTGCCTACGCGTTGGCATATCTCCATGAGGTAACGAAGAACCAACTTGACCTTGGTGCCATATGGCGGGATCAGCGTCTACCGTCAGCCTTGACCGAGGAGCTCGTCAAGGGCTTGCAGTTTGTTTATGATTTTTTGAACAACCTCTCGGAGTCCTTGATCAGTGAAGCAGCCAAGTATGAACGCACCTGGGATGCGCTACGCAGTCAGAAGAGCCATCCATTCGACCTTAAGGCCCTTGCTCCGTTCATGGCCTCCGACGCTCAACGAGCTGCGCGCTATGCCCTGGCCAACGAAGACGCCGACAAGGCCCGCAACCATGGTCTGTTGCAGCGCATCACCGACATGGGCACCAAGTTCTGGCATGGACTCAGCATCCATGCACTAAGGGCCGACCTTTTCGATGCGAACCAGCGGGGCCATATCATGAGTATCTCGAATAAACTCTTGCGCAATGGCACCGGACTTACCACCCGTGAAGTGGAGAAGGGCAATGTGATACTCGACCAGTTCGAGAAAATGGGCTTGGACGCGGATGATATCCGAGCCTTGAGCAAGGAGGAAGAAAAGCCCTTGGTAGACCCGGAGCAGGCCATGCAGCGATTCACGGTCGTTCCAGACAGTGAATGGCAACGGATCCTGGACATCGGGGAGCAGACAAAGCACTTGAATTACAACGAAGTCAAAGCCATCAAAGAGCTGCGGACCTACCTGAAGGCGAAGAGTACGGAGATCTTCCCGATCTCCAAGTTGACCTTGGTGGAAGGTGCCATCACGAAGTTGCGGAGGTATGGAGTGAAGCTGTGAGCTACTATGCCGCCATCGTCGAAGCGCACGGATGTCTTCACCAGGGCCAAGCGCTCGGAGGTGATGTCACGCATCCGCGGCAAGGGCAACAAGGCCACGGAGCTGGCCTTGGCCAAGCTCTTCCGGGAGCACAGTATTACCGGCTGGAGGCGACATTACCCCATCACCGGCAAGCCCGACTTCGCCTTTCCCAAGCACAAGCTGGCGGTGTTCGTGGATGGCTGCTTCTGGCACGGCTGCCCCAAGCATGCGACGCAGCCCAAGGGCAATAAGCGCTTCTGGCAGGAGAAGCTGGCAGCGAACAAGGCCCGTGACCGCAAGGTGAACCGCGAACTGCGCGCGAGGGGATGGCGGGTGCTGCGCATCTGGGAGCATGACCTGAAGGGTACCCGCCACGCTTTGGTCCTGAAGCGCCTCGATCGCGCGTTCGGCTAGTAAGCCTCCTGAGCGGAGGTCGCTCGACCTTGGCAGGGGAGCCCCCCCATCCTTGGCACGCCATTGGCAGCGCCCCGCCCGCTTACATTTGCGCACCATCGAAAACCTGACATGCACATGCTGCTCCCGTTCTCCTTCATGGGCCTGATGGGCCTTGCCATGGCCGCCTGCGGCACCGCGGGCACGGACCCTGCGGCCAGCACCCCCGCCACCGAACAACAACCCGCCCAGAAACCTGTGGAAACCATGACCGACGGCCTCTACGCCAACATCAAGACCAACAAGGGTACCATCGTGATCCGCCTGGAGTACGAGAAGGCCCCCCTCACCGTGGCCAACTTCGTGGCGCTGGCCGAGGGCCGCATGAAGAACAGTGCCAAGCCCGAGGGCACGCCCTATTACGATGGCATCAAGTTCCACCGCGTGATCGCCGACTTCATGATCCAGGGCGGTGACCCCACCGGCACCGGCATGGGCGGCCCGGGCTACGCCTTCCCCGACGAGATCCACCCCGACCTGAAGCACAGCCGTCCGGGTACGCTGAGCATGGCCAACGCCGGCCCGTACACCAACGGCAGCCAGTTCTTCATCACCCACAAGGACACCCCGTGGCTGGATGGCCGCCATGCCGTGTTCGGCTACGTGACCGCCGGGCAGGACGTGGTGAACGCCATTGTGCAGGGCGATGTGATGGAGAAGGTGACCATTGAGCGCGTGGGCGATGCCGCCAAGGCCTGGGACCCCATGAAGGTGCTGGCCGACAACGCGGACAAGTTCCGGAAGCGTTAACGCCTTCCGCCACCGCCACCTGAGCGACGGCCACCCCCCTTGCGGCGGTGGCCGTTGCCATTTCCACCCCGGTCAACGCGGGCGGTGGGGGCATAGGCGGGGCCGCGGCCGATGGCCTCGGGCAGCGGCATCTTCTTCACCTCGTAGCCGATGAGGGCCTCGATGCGGCCGAACTCGCGCATCTCCTTCTCGTTGACGAAGGTGATGGCCGTGCCCTTGCGCGAGGCGCGCGCGGTGCGGCCCACCCGGTGCACATAGTCCTCCGGGTCGCGGGGCACGTCGTAGTTGATCACCAGGTCGATGTCGTCGATGTCGATGCCGCGGCTCACCACATCGGTGGCCACCAGGATGCGGAGCTTGCGGTTGCGGAAGGCGAGCATCACCTCCTCGCGTTCGGCCTGGTCCAGGTCGCTGTGCATGCCGCGCGCGTTGAAGCCCTTCTTCTGCAGGTGGCGGTTCAGGTTCTTCACCTCGATCTTGCGGCCGGCGAAGATGACGATGCTGGTGGCCTCGTTGGTGTTGAGGATGTGCTCCAGGATCGCGGCCTTCTGCATGTCGTAGATCACATAGGCCTGCTGGTCCACGCCCTCGGCGGGCTTGCTCAGGGCGATGGTGATCTCCACCGGATCGTGCAGGATCCGCTTGCTGAGGTCGCGGATGGCCGGGGGCATGGTGGCGCTGAAGAGCAGCGTCTGCCGCTCCTTGGGCAGGAAGGTGATGATGCGGTTGATGTCGTCGATGAAGCCCATGTCCATCATCCGGTCGGCCTCATCGAGCACCAGGAACTCCAGGCCCTTCAGGGGCACATAGCCCAGGTTGAGGTGGCTGAGGAGCTTGCCGGGGGTGGCGATCACCACCTCCACGCCGGTGGTGAGGGCCTGCTTCTGCTGGTCGAACCCGGCGCCATCGCTGCCGCCGTAGAGGGGGATGGACGTGATGGGCGTGAAGTAGGCGATGGCCTGCATCTGCTGGTCGATCTGCAGGGCCAGCTCGCGGGTGGGCACCACCACCAGGGCCCGGATGGAGCCTTCCTCCTTGGGCTTGTAGCTGGTGATCACATCGATGAGGGGGAGCAGGAAGGCGGCGGTCTTGCCGGTGCCGGTCTGCGCGCAGGCGATGAGGTCCCGCCCGTCCAGCGCGGCCGGGATGGCCTGTTCCTGGATGGGGGTGGGTTTGCGGATGTTCATCGCGTCGAGCCCCGCGAGGAGGTCGTCGCTGATGCCTAGGGAACGAAAATCCATGTGTGATAAGGGCTCCGCGACGGATGTCGTGGTCACGGAAGGCCGCGAAGATAGGCCGAACGCGGTGGGCTCTCAGGAAGCCGACCGCAGCAGGCGCTCTTCGCCCTGGAAGGTGAGGCTGAAGGTGGTGCCCGATCCCTTGAGGATGTGGAGCTCGCCGTTCAGCTGGTGGGCCAGCACGCGCACCAGTTCCAGTCCGAAGGAGCGCTCGGTGAGGATGGGCTCCTGGCCCATGCCGCCACCATCATCGCTGAACAGCAGTTCGTACCCGTTGCCGGCGGAGCGCAGGATGATGTTCACCTGGCCCACGGCATCGCCGCGGAAGGCGTACTTCACGGCGTTGGTGAGCAGCTCGTTGATCACCAGGCTCAGCGGCAGCAGGGAGTCGTCCGGCAGCTGCACGGGCTCGGCGCTCACCTGCACGCTGATGCGGTCGTGCGCGCCATGCGTGGCGAGGATGGTGCGGGACAGCTTCTCCAAATACGCCTTCAGCGGACCGGTCTCGCGGCCCACGGTGCGGTAGATGTGCTCGTGCACCTGGGCCATGGAGCGGATGCGCCCCCGGGCCTCGTCGAACAGGCGTTTCACCTGCGGGTCGGTCATCTGGTCCGCGCGCAGGGAGAGCAGGCTGTCCACCACCTGCAGGTTGTTCTTCACGCGGTGATGGATCTCCTTGATCACGATCTCCTTCTCCTCCTCACTGACCAGGGATTCCTTCAGGCGCAGGTTCTGGCGCTCCAGTTCCAGGTTCTTCGCCTCGATCTCCGCCCGCTGCCGGTTCACCACCTCGTTCTTCAGCTTCAGGCGCCGGGTGTTGCGCAGCAGGATGCGGCTCATGATCAGCAGGGCCACGGTGAGCAGCAGCAGGGCCACGGCCAGGGTCATCACCAGCAGGCCGCGGCGCTTTTCGCGGTCCAGCAGGTGTTGTTGCTGTTCGTTCTGGTCGCGTAGCTGCGCATTGTCCTGTTCGGCGCGCTGGGAGCGGTATTCCTCCTGCAGGGCGGCCACCTTCAACGCCACCTGCGACCGTTGCAGGGAATCCTGCTGGTGCTCGATCCATTGCAGGTGGCCCAGGGCCGCCTTCCAGTCCTGCTGGGCCAGTGCCATGCGGTACTGCAGGTCCTTCAGGGTGGAGGCGTTGGACCACGAGTAGGTCTGCTGGAGCTGTTCGGCGGCCTGTTCGCAGGCGGTGCGTGCCTCGCTGGTGCGGCCCATGGCGAGGTGGATCCGGGCCCGCGTGGCCTGCAGGTCGAAGTGGTCCTGCGGGGTGGCCACACCGGTCGCCGTGCGTTCAGCTTTGATGAGCAGGGGCAGCGCATCATGCGGCTGGGAGCGCTCCAACAGGATACGCGCCATCAGCAGGTGGGTGAGCATCTCGTTGCGCGAGGGCGGCTGGCCCTCCGTGCGCACCAGGATCTGACGGCCGATGCGCAGGGCCTCGTCCGAACGGCCGTCGGCACGCAGGGCGTCCATCAGGAGCAGCTCGCTCGCGATGATCCGCGCGGGATCCTTCTGGGGTATTTCCAGGGTCAAGGCCTTCTGGGCCTCGCTCACGGCCTTGTCCGTGCGGCCATTGAGCAGGTAGGCGCGGGACAGCTGGCGCAGGTCCTCGGCCATGGCGGCGGCGGAGCCCATGGCCTGCGCCAGTTCCAGGGCACGCAGCACGCTTTGCACATGCTCGGCGTGCAGGCCGGCCCGTTCCTCCATGGCGCCGATGGCCAGCCAGGCCCGGTGCTCATCCTTCGCCTCGCCCATTTCCTCGGCGATGGACAAGGCCCGGCGGGCATGTCCCAGCGCGATGGCGGGATCGGTGGCCATGTCGCGTTCCGCCAGGACCAGCAGGGCATCCATGCGTTCCTCCACCGTGGCCTCGCTGCCCAGCGCATAGTGCAGGCTGTCCGGACTGATGGACGCCTCGGCACGGAGCGCAGCGAGCAGGAGGAGCAGGGCGAAGAGGGGACGGCCCCAAGCGAACGGTGATGGCATGACGGCCGTCTTGTACGCAGGAATGGGCCCAGGGTTGCGGCTGGCGGCTATGTTTGGTGCATGCGGATCAAGGTGGAGGTGTGCGCGGGCTCCTTGGCCGAAGTGGAGCAGGCATCGGCCCACGGGGCGGACAGTGTGGAGCTGTGCACCTGGCTGGCGGCCGGCGGGGTCTCCCCGGGATGGGGCCTGGTGGCGGGCGCGATGCAGGCCGCTGCATGCCCCGTGCGCGTGCTGGTGCGCCCCGGTCCCGGAGGCTTCCTCCACCGCGATAAGGACCGCCACATGGTGCTGCAGGAGATCGAACTGCTCGCCGAGCGCGGGGTGCATGGCGTGGTCTTCGGTGCGCTCACCGCCGATGGGAACGTGGACCTGGACCTCATGCGGGCCGTGCGGCGTGCTTTTCCCACGGGCGAGGTCACTTTCCACCGCGCCATCGATCAGGCGGCCGATGTGCGCCGGGCCTTCCAGCAATGCCTGGACCTGGGCGTGGACCGCGTGCTCACCTCCGGGGGCGGCGCCACCGCTTTGGCGGGAAGTGACACCCTCGCCTGGATGGTGCAGGAGGCCAAC